>NZ_DLJD01000024.1:0-45009 GCF_002484085.1 Sphingobacterium sp. UBA7625 | reverse complement strand
AATCAAAATTGGTTATCCCACCAGCATCCATCCATAAGCCATTCTTTTTGAAATTGAAATATAGTGGAACAGGTTGGGAACCTTGACACCATAAAAATATTGGTTTTTTCTTTGTTAGGTCTTGATCAATGACAATGAAATCAATCGTATCTTGTTTATTCTCAATTTTAAAAGCTGTAACTTCATTATTGATTACTTGTTTTCTTTGCGCAAAGCTGATATGGACGATAAGTAAGAAGAGGACCTGGATAAAAAACTTCATTTTGAATTGGATAATAGTAGTTCAATTACCCAAATATAGGCAACTTGGTTTTAAAATACGCTTAGTTTCGCATTAGCTTTATAGAATATCAATATTGATTATCTAATTCTGATTCTTCGACTATTAATGGTGTTTTGGGCATTGATATCACAACAATATGATAATATTCTTTGATTTCCTGATAATCAAAATTGGTTATCCCACCGGCATCCATTCATAAGCCATTCTTTTTGAAATTGAAATATAGTAGAACAGGTTGGGAAATTTGGTGCCTTAAAAATATTGGTTTATCCGAAATCTACATAAACACTGAATATTAGCTAATATTTAATGTCTCTCCATTTAATGCCAGTATTGCTATAGAAGCAGTCCCCATCAGCTGCACATTGAGCAAGGATGATATTTCAATACTCGTATACTTTGACAGACCATTGATACTGAATTCCACGACAGCGGCCTGAATTTGAGGAAGCAATATTTGCCCGATTCTTGCACCATATCCGCTAATAATCACTTTTTCTGGATAGATAATATGTATTAGAGTAGAAATACCTTTTCCAAGCATATAGCCTATCCGAGAGAATGAATTAATCGCCAGTTGATCACCATCTATAGCTGCTTCCATCAATTGGTTTAATGTGATTTTTCGTCCCCGTTGGTATAGTTCGCTTAGTATTGAGACCTCCCCGGTATCAAGTTTTAACCTGGCAGCAGGTCAGGCACGAATTGCTAAAATAACACCGTTGTGAAGCAAGCAGAAAATTAAGTGGAAACAGGACTATAGCAAATAAATAGTTTACTGAAACGAATTATAAATGATGACCCTCGAATATAAAATTGTAACCTGTTGTCTTGAGAAATACATTAGTTTTAAGCTGAATTTAGTTTTTGACTAACAGATAAATGAAACTGTTTCCAATAAAATGGGTTAAGGCAGTGGTATCAGAACTTTAAAGTTATTAGACACGTAAAAATGAAACAAATTACTTCACTTACCATCCTGATTTTTCTTGGTATGACAGCTTATTGTCAAGAGTTGAGAAAACTCGATGATAGTTATTTTTTGGATTTAGAAAAATTTGAAAAAGGCTTTGGTATTTTGGAAATAAAAGCGAACCCAGAAAACCGTGAAAAGGAAATACTTACACTCAAAGAAGGAACGTATTTTTTACAGAATAAAAATCAGAAATTTTGGTTTAAAATAAATGGGAAACATCAATTTACGGAGACCGCCAAAGCCCAAATAACCAAAGGAGAGAAATTGTATACCTTGTATTTTACTTTTGAAAATGGCCTGGCAATTGCAACAGATCTGAAGGATACTTCAGGAAATCTTATCAGCCACTTTGAAACAAAAGACTCCGTTTTTGTAGTAAAACATTTTCGTCAAACTGGGAAATTAGCCAAAAAAATAGTTTTAAGAACGGGGGTAGGTTTGTCTGATGCTGTTGAGACGGCCTACTATGAGAATGGGAATATAAAATCGGAAAACGACCATATAAATAAAACGACAAGACTGTTTTACGAAAACGGGAAAGCAGAATATTTTTATCATTCTGGTTCAGAAGAAAAAATTTATTTCAATAAAAATGGACAGAAAACAGCACATAGCTACTACTCCAAGGATAAGGAATGGTGTACTGAATATTTTGAGAATGGAACTATTGTAAGCAAAAATTGCAATAGTGCAGATCATTCACAGAAGATACAGTATTGCTACAAAAATGGGAAACTAGATTATTACGAAGTGGAGCTGCTTTCAACTGGCGAAATAAAAAAATATGATAAAAATAACAAGCTACTAGGTAGCAGAAAAGGTATGTATCCTAACACGGTACCCAATTCGACCAAGCCATGAATAATTTTTTTATAAATGAACTACAACGCCGAAGTCTGATTATTATTGCTATTATGTTGTCGATCAGTGTGATAATACCAGTTATTTTCTTTGTTGGGACGATGATTGAAACCGAATCTTATGGCAAAGCAGTGTTGGGTGAAGAACGCTATAATACAAGGGTGAAGGACAGTTATCTGTATGCGCTGATACTTTTTGGCTGTGTGATGTTGATGGTTATTCCAGCTATCCTTTACATTAGAAAATACACTGATAATTATCGGCGGTTTATTGGAACACTATCAGAAAAAGATATGGAAAAGCTGATAAAATTCAACGATAAAGCTCCTTTCTACGAAAAATTCATGCCGCCCTATATTCTAAAAGAAGATGCAGTCAGTTTTTTCATACACTTACGTCATACGACCATCGCTTTTAACAATATAGTAAGTATTCATATCGCACAAACGCATTATAAAGGCTACAATGCTACCGTGACAATTCAAACAGCAGAAGAAACACATCGTTTTCGCATGAGCGGAAATATTTTTAAAGTAATAAATTTTGTAGATGAAGCCCTGCAAAGCAACCACCAAATAATAGTAAATAAAAATTGGAATGTAGCTTAAAATAATCCAGTATTCCCGAGCTCTTCGCGTGCCTGTTTGATGATATCATAAATATCGCGATTACGAGAATATAGTACAGTAAACTCACCGCTTCCAACGCTTATGTGTCCATAACCAAACGTAAGGTTCATCCTTAATATTTTCCTTTAGGAGGTCAATGTACTTTTGCGTTATTTCTCGGTCCTTTGTAAGTTCGGCATTGGAGCATATCGGTACGCAGGCAATTTTGTAACTTCCTTTTGATAATTGTTTTATCAGCTTTTTATTAAAATTATGGCAATAAGCCCAGTCAAATATAATTATAAACTAAATTTGTTCAAGAAGTTAATATAATATAACGCATAACAAGAGAAATAACGGTAATGGATGCTATAAGTGCTGTAAATTAACTTTAACATCCTCAACAAATAAAGCAAGCTATTTTCTGGTGAGGCTCTTCGTTATTTGCCATGATTTTAATTTATGATTATAGGAGAGAATCCAAGCTGTTTCACGGGTTCTCTTCCCTTTTCCGTTTAAATATTCACCTACACGGACTGTTATCAGAGGAGTGGTATCTCTAAGTATTTCAGCATATGCTTTTTCACCAGTGCTAAGTTCTGCTATTGCCGGAATATTTTCTACACTTACTTGGGGTTCGAACAGAAATTTTGCCGTACACCCAACATTGAGACTTTTTCCTTGAAATATGATTCCGTTCATGATGATATATTTTGAAAGATGAGAAATTCATATTATCCAAAAACTAGTAGAACATTCATACTCTTTTAAAAGTTCTATTGTAATATAACGTTTTCAAATAGTAATTATTATTCCTACGGATTTCATGAATTCAATATTACGTTTCTAAAACGTAGATCGGAATTGAATTTTCTCTCTAATCACGCAGTGTTTGATACGATGCATTTCCCGCATCACCCAGCCAGATAGCCACTCCATGGCGCTGGCATCTATCTGATCAAAGGTTTTAGAATATGATTGTCCGTCTATCGCGGTATACGTTGTGCGAAAATGTCGCTAGAATCCGATCCGAGGAGCGAGAAGCATGTGCCTTTTGATTAAAATGGTACACCCTCTGAGCGAAGAATTGTTCTTTCCTTGCCGGGACGGCTATTTGACAGAATTGGCGCAGCGATAAAATTTAAGATAATGGCAATATGGATCAGCTTAGCTTATTTGAAAATGAAAGATATAATTTCCCCTAAGAACTCCTGGACTTTGAGCCCGATTTTCTTAGACAACAAGAAGCTGATCAGCTGTTTGGTCTCCTGCTCACGGTAGTGCCATGGCAGCAGACATGTAGAAAAATATACGATCGTTCGGTGATGACGCCCAGGTTGACGGCCTGGTATGGTGAGGAGGACACGAACTATAAGCTGACTGGAAAATCCATAGTCGCAAACCAATGGCTTGAGCCCTAACAAGCGTTGAAGGAGAGGATCGAACAACAGATTCACTGTACGTTTAATTCGGTACTGTTAAATTTATACCGCGATAACAATGATTCGGCCGCCTGGCACCGCGACCGAGAGAGCGAATTGGGCAACAACAGGTCCGTAATCGGATCTGTAAGTCTGGGCTAAGAGCACTATTTTGATTATAGGAAAGTGGATGATCATAGCAAGAAGTACTCATTGCTAAATCATAGTTCATTATTGCTGATGAAAGATAGGCTGCAAGAAACTTGGGGACAGCGCTGCGCAAAATCCGCTCAAAAGATAAAAGCGCGTATCAACCTGACATTTTCCCTTATCGGTGAAAGTGAGGTGTACCATTTCAATATTGCGTTAATCCAATACCGCAGTTATGTTAGGATTAATTACAAATTTTCCATTAACAGTCTCATCGATAAAATCTGATAGATTGATATCAAGCATCAAGGTATGCGTTTCATTCGGCATGAGCGGTTTATTCTCCGCGATATTCACGGCAATAAATTGTCCTTGTGGCATCTCTAAAGGATAGGGAGATCCATCTATGACTATTTGATTGCCAGCAGGTACTACTTTTAGCATAATTTCCTGTATGTTGCCATGGGGGACAAGTCCCCCTGCAATGATGCTATCCTTTTGTATTCCGAGGATGTTTAATTTTTTATTTGCCTCGATTTTTCCTCCACCCGCAGATGTGCGGGTCCATAGTTGTAGGATGTTGAGATAGACTGCATCATACTGATCACCGTCACTTTTTACCTTGACCTTTAGGTGTGCCTGCTCGGGTGCGGGGCTATCGTCTTCATGGCAACTGCCCAAAAGTATTAGCAGGACCACAGACATAAGATACAACATTGCAGACATCCCTCGGGCGGTTAACTGCACATATTTTGTATTGAAAACAAAGGTCATCATAGTTTTTGAGTTGAACACAAGAGAAGCCTTGATCGTTTGCTTTTTTTTAAACTAATTTCTCTACGCCACGATCAAAAGTAGCAAAGCTCTCTCCTAAACAGCCACCGTTTTACCAAAGAGCTTTTACATTCCAGAGAGACTTTCTTTTGCAGACTAAAGCTGATCAATTGTTTAATATCTCCTTTAAGGATGTATCTTGGCGCCAGACTTCAAAAAGATATACGATTGAATGAGGTTAACTGTCTTATTATCAGCATGAAAAATGAAAAAAAGGTGAAAGCGTACTGCCGCTCCCTTTTGGTGTTTTGGAACTTTATATTCTTTTAAGGATAAACTTATCGAACTGTTTTGTGTGTTCACAGTACATTCAGAAATCAATGATCGCAACCTTATCCGATCATATGGTCAGATTATACGGATACTGGTGTTGATATAAGGATCTATTTTTTAATTGATGACAAAATGTGATATACATGTGCGATACACTTTCTCTTTATTTTTTCTTCAAATTGTAATATTTCTTCTGTCGTTTGTGACTTATATTTTGGGGCTCCATGAAAATATAACAAATGAGTCGATAAGGGGCAATCTTTCAACCAAGAAAATTGCCGAATATACCACCGTTACTGTTTTTAATCTTTGGATGTGTGATCGCTTATAATATTATACATACTGATCATATGGATGGTTTTCAAATAGTTGATAGTCCCTGCATATTATTTTTACTGACTTGCTTAATTTCCTTAAAAACTTGAAAAGCGGAAACAGGACCGCATAATAGAGGCATTGTTTGCTACGCTATTGTAATTTTAACAATGTTCATTTTTTAACGATTTAAAATTACAATACCTGGACCGGCCTTATAGGACCGGTCCAGGTATTGTAATGCCAAGTGTAATTGTAGCTCAGCAAATTCAATGTTAATTTCTAAAAAGTATACCTAATTCCCAATTGGACCTGTGCTCTCGAATTGAAATAGTCTATACTATAAGGGCTACCCGGGTCACTAAAAGTGTATATCGGCCAGTTGCCGGTATGCTGCTGTGGCGGGAACAGTGTCGGAGTCAATCCCACCGAACTGGTCGAATTGAACGTATTCGGTGAGAAGTATTGTACGCCCCATTCCTTTGAAAGCAGGTTTGTTAGGTTTACGATGTCTGCCGAAATTGTTAAAAACTGTCCACTCTTCATCATAGGAAAGTCGTGAGCCAGTCTCAGGTCAGCCTGTATGTTCCATGGGGTGCGGCCGGTATTCCGTTCGGTAAAACCCCCGCGTCTTGATGACAGGTATTCGTTGCCATCAATGAAAGTGTTGAAAGCTTGAGCTTGTTGCTGAGCGGTCAGACCACCCTCCACATCCTTGAAATAGTTTATAGCTTCAGCTTGTGACGGTATATATACCAACGACACCTGTTGCGGAAGCCCTTGTATGTTGCCATTCACGATTCCGTAGGTAAAGGGCGATCCAGACTGGGCCGAAAAGAAAAGGTTGATGTTCGTACGGCCTGCCGATCTCCATTTGTGCGTATAACTAAAGTTGCTTACTATCCGGTGACGGAGGTCAAAGTTGCTGTAGGCAAGTTTGGGATCATTTGGGACTAATGATTGGTTCAGCTGCCAGTTGGATTCCATGGAGTTCCGAACACCATTTGAGATATCTTTTGACTGCCCAAAGGTATAGCTTGCCGTGGCGTTCAGCTCCTTGTAGTTTTTGGCGATTGTCCCAGTAATGCTGTAGCGGTACCCCTGACTAGTATTGGACAGGAGATACACATTGGAAAAACGGTTGTCTACTGTACCAGTGTATACAGGCTGCTGTTTGCTTCTGTCGTATCCATACCAGAACGGGTTATCTTTAGTGTTCAATTGCTGAAAGATAACATCGCTGATGTTGCGGGTATACATGCCCTCTATCGTAAACTTCCAGTTATCTATCGTTTCATAATCCACACCCAAGCTGGCACGGAGTACCTGTGGCAAGGTAAAGCCATTGTCCACCAGGTCCACTTGTGTTTTTCCACTATTGGGATTATCAACGATGGCTCCATTCTGCCCAATAAAATCCGCCAGACCATTTGGGCTAGGTTTAATAGCGTCCGAACCGGGTGGGAAAGCTTTTTGATCGGCACGTTGGTCAAATGCGCCATAGCTGTCACCCGTATTGTAATAGGCATAGGCTAGCCATGCAAAGGGAATGCGGCCGGTAAAGAGTCCGGCACCTCCGCGTAGCACCAGACGACGGTCTTCGGTAGCTTCCCAGCGGAAGCCCACACGTGGAGACAATTGTATACGGTTCAGGAAATCATTTTTGATGCGATTCAATGGGGTATAGCTATATGTCGTTCCGAAATTCGGATCTGCCCAGATATCACTTACCTTCGCACTTAATGTGGGCATGGTCGGTAGATGGGCTAAGTCTGCACGCAATCCCGGTGTGATCCGCAACCGTTCACTAAGGCGGATCTCATCCTGTATATACAGGCTATACATGTTTACGTTAAAGTCTGCAGCTGGATTATCGAGAATATAGTCCCTGGTATTGTTGCTGTAGTTGTAGCTACCGCGCACACGATAGGGGGTGTTGCTGATAAAATCTTCAATGCTGTTATAATCCACCCGACCATTCCAGGCATTTACAAATCCATAGCGGATTCCGTATAGTTCATTGTGCGTGCCAAAGAGCAATTTATGACGTCCGATATTCCAGTTTAGGTTGGCTGTCAGCTCCCAGGTCTTTTGCTGCATGTCAAAGATGCTGGCCTCCCGGTCCGTACCGATATAGATGGTGCTCCCGGGGGTCCGCCCCTGAATCTGTACCTGCGGTAAGCTTGGATCACTCAATGGATCCCTGTTATCGTTGACAAGCGTATAGCCGACGACCGCATTTCCTGAAAGTGAGTTAGAAAAGCGGCTTTTTAATTCGGCGACGGTAGAACTCTGATTGTTTGTTTGTTTAAAAGCCATACTGGAAAATCGGAAATCCTGTTGGTCACGGTCCATATGTGTCGCCGAACTGCGGATGGTATTGTTACGGATCGCCAGTTGGTGACGATCATTGATGTTCCAGTCCAGACGATTGAAAAATTTGACCGATTTGGACCAGTTAGTATACGATCCTGCGGTACCAGCATCAAAGATGTTACCGTAACGGCTCTGTACAGTGCCGGCGATATTGTTTGCATCCTCCTGACTCAGGATATGAAGGGTTTCATTGCTGCCTACCACCAATTGGGCAGGATCCTGGCGACGGGTCAACTCTTCGTTGCTAAAAAAGAACAGTTTATCCTTAATGATCGGAAATCCAATGCGGAAACCTGCTTGATAGTCATAAAAGTCATTGTTCATCTTGCCAAGCGTGCCCACACGATCCTTTCCTATGAGGCTGGCATTGCGACCAAAACCATAGACAGAACCCTCCACTTTATTCGTGCCCGAACGGGTGACAGCATTGACTGATCCGCCAGTAAAGTTTCCGATTTTCACGTCATAAGGAGCTAGATATACCTGCATGTCCTGTATGGCATCCAACGAGACCGGATTGGTTCGCGTAGAACTCCCGGTCATACCCGAAGTACCCGTCTGTCCACCTAATGATGGGGAGAATCCAATGGCATCGTTGTTGATCGCACCATCAATGGTGACATTGTTGTAGCGAAAGTTGGTGCCTCCGAAACTATTGTCGCGACTTCCCTGCGGTGTAAGCCGCGTTATATCTGTCAGAGATCGGCTGACTGTAGGCATGGCCTGTACCTGTCGGGCGTTGATATTCTTGCCCGTACCATAGCTATCAGCATGTTTACCAGCCACACGGGCCGTGACGGTAACCTCTTCCAAGGCCTGTGCATCATTGCCCAATACAAAATCGAGCAGCTGTGCAGCGCCTAAGCGGATATAGATATCCGATCGGATAGTCTGTTGCATACCGACTGTAGAGACCGTTAAGCTGTATGGTCCACCGATGCGCATGTTATTGATTGTATACCGGCCATCAGTATCGGCGGAAAGGCCATAGCGTGTGCCAGAAGGGGTATGTACCGCTAAAATCGTTGCGCCGGCAATGGCTTGGCCATGGGTATTCACTATCCGGCCCGTTAGTGATCCGGATGTTTCCTGCGCTGTCGCAAACAGCGTGTTCAGCAGCAAGAATAAGATCGTCATAATCGGATCGCGCCACCGTTTTAAATATATCGTTGTCATTTCGTTATTTTTATTTTGGGCTCACTATTTTTTATTCCAGCTATTTAAATATCACTTTACGGATGGCACTTCCTGTGACATCGAGCAAATAAATATTACCCTCCTTATCTATCGTCATATCACTAATGATACCCCATTTTGCCGAGCTCAGATCACCATCTGCATAACCACGCTCTACCTTTGCGAGCGTACTTATCATCTGTTCCTGAAGATTCACTTCTCGGATAGCATTGTTATTGCTGTCCATGATGATCAAGTTACCTTGGGCATTCAACTTTAGTGCTGCCGGACCATATCCGATTTGGGCAGTAGAGATAGGTCCGTCCTGATAACCATAGCGTTCGTATTGACCGATCCAGTTGACGCCTCGACCACCGGGTAATGTTCTGGTAATCATTCCTTGATAGTCATCAGAAGAGTGGTAAATGGTGCCGTCGGCCGCGATTGCAATCCGACACTTGTCAGAAGCCCCACCTGTATTCATATTCTGCACCGTACCCGTAGGTAAGGTAACCTTAAGTATGCCATTCCAGGAGTTCGGATAATAGAAATTACCATTTTTGTCGACTGTAATGCCTCTGGGAGCAATAGCTGCAGTCGGAATGGTGGTCACTTGACCATTCAGCGTCACTTTCTTGGCAACAGTTGATTCGACAACATAGATTACATCATTCATGATGTCCATCCCCATGATACCAGTAAAGCCAGTTGCTAATATAGCACTTACGCCTTCGGGTGTAACCTTCATGATAGATGTGAGATTATTTACATATAGATTGCCTTTTGAATCGATGACTATTTTTGAATAGTTATAATCAAGGGTCATAAAACCTTTGGCTACGGTCGTTACTCCTGAACGACGGAAGGCTAGGGGAGCCCGGGCAGATAGATTACCTACTTGTACATTAACCGGACCTGTACTCAGCATCGCTGGAGCAATCACTTTGAGTACACTTTCGCTGGCAGAGATAATTTGTGCCGGGACACCATTGAAAGATACTATGTTGCCAAGTAAATCCTTGGAAAAGCCGCTTCCCTGAATGGTGATTTCTGTTCCTGCCAGACCACTTTCGGGACTTACCTTGGTAATGCCCAATTCTTGGTTCACAAATTCAGGGCCCACGACCTTCTGATCATTGACCAGTACTTCGATCTTTCCACTTCCGATATTGGCCGGATATCGGACCACAAGCTCTGTACTGGAGGGGTTCGTCTCCAGAGGTATTTCCTTGCCATTGATCAATACTTTGTTTTCATCTTTAACCGTACTGAAGGTACTTCCTTTAATGGTGATAATGGAGCCAACTGGGCCACTTAAAGGCGATACCGCAGCGATCTTCGGCAGGGGAACCACACTAAAGATTGCCGCGCTCACCGTTTTCTGTCCATTGATAATAACAGAAGCCTTATTACTTTCGATTCCCTCCGGAGCGATTACAACAAGTTGCTTTGGTGTCGCTTCGATCACTGTAGCTTGTTTGTCGTTAAAGTAGACCTTATTATTTTCCTTTACGCTTTCAAACCCCTCGCCACTGATGGTAATCTTAGTGCCTTTGCCGCCAGTCAAGGGTTTGATGGAATTGATTTCCTGATACGTGAAAATCTCGCCTATGGACACCATATTATCCACAAAAACCTTGACTGCTCCGGTACCTGCTCCGGCTGGGACTTTTGCTACAATAAGCGTATCGGATATGTTGACGACCAAGGCGGTGGAGTCATTAATGGTCACTCTTGTAGGTTGCTGCAAGCTTCCAAACCCTTCACCCGTGATCCGTATATTGGAGCCGGCAGGGCCATTGGCAGGCCATACCCGCTTTAGACTCAGGCGCTGGTAAGTATAATTGCCGACCTCAATAGCCTGACCACCGGTTTTTACTGTCAATTTTCCGGTAGTGGCGGCTTCCGGAGCCACGACAACCAGTGATGTCGACTGCGCGGAAAAGACTTCGGCCCGTACACCCGCAAATTCCACAATGTTTTCTTCAATATTTTCGCTAAAGCCTGTCCCTTTAATGGTAATCAGGGTACCTGCTTTCCCACTGTTTGGAAAATAATGTTCTACCGACAGGTTTGCACTGACCTCATCACCGGGACCATCTTTCTTGCAGGAGAAAAATAGCAACAGCGCTGACAAGAGGGCAAGACTTATGATGTGTTGAATAGTATTCATTTTTGTATTGTTATTTTTTAAGTATCGATTTCCATCGCTATATATGAATCCGTTACAATTGATTGGATCAGTTTAAAAGGACTTGGTCAATGATGTGCAGTACGCCATTGCCAGCAAGTAGGTTTTCTCTGGTTAGATTTGTTTCGGCTGTATTTCGGGTACCTAAAAGTGTTATTGTATTGTACAATCCTGTTCCGATGTTAAATACCAGCGTCACGGTGAGGTTATCGCCATCCAGCATTGTTTCTGTTGTTTTGATATTGGTGTTGCCATCTGTAGGCGTTGTCAGCACATAATCATATAAGAATCTACGGTCCGGTACGATGTGGTAGCGCAATAGTCTTTCTAGCTCATCTACAGGTTTTTTATTAATGATTTCCAGGGTACCGTAACCCTGCTTGATCATCGCAGCATTATTGGGAGCGAAAACGGTATAGGCCCCCGGTTTTTGCAATAAACTTTTGACCGCAGGGACCCTTTCCAGTGCTTGGTTAAATAGCGTGATGTCATATTCATTTTTTAGGGCGTCGCTTAGATAGTCGAAAAGATAAGGTTCGAGCAAGCGGTTTATCACCTGTATTTTGCCATTATTGGCATTTTTCATCACTGGAGTAACAATAGCACCGTTGATGGTAAGGACAGTGTCCCGATCCTTTATCCATTTGGTAACAAACATCTTTCCTCCGGAGTAAGAGTAGATTTCTTGGTTGAACTGAAAAGGGATTTTGTTGAAATCGTACACCCCATTGAGTACATGATATCGCATGATTTTGGTCAGGCGATTTAACCCTGCCGAATTTACGTCGACTGTAAAGGCATCATCAGAGGGTGCAAGCTGCGTGAAAGGACCTTTCTGTAGCAGCATATCATATAACTCGGTCCGTTTATTGGCGGCATTTAATTTAGAGAGGTTTGCATTGTCTGCAATAATCATACTGATCAGATTCGCATCATACGAATAGTGATTAGTATCCTCTTTTTCGCAGGAGCTACACGTAAGGAAGCAAGTAGCGATCAATACGTATTTAATGATATTTTGCATAGTTTCTTAAAATTTGTTTGGTATAAACAGGCGGTCCACAAGATAGAGCGGTCCGTTTAGCGTTAAAATATCCTGCTCAATGACCGTAGCTGGCTCGCTTCCCTTTCGCGCATCTTTCAGACTTATTTTTAGCTTACCATTTTCGCGTGAAAAGCGGTAAGGACAGGTCATACGAGGTTGGCTGTTGGGATCGTAGCTCTCCATCTGCAGGATGTAGTCGCCCAGGTATTCGTTTGTTAAGTCATTTGAAAAAAATACGGTGGAGAAACCACTGCCTCCGCCGTCCGTAGGATAGTAACGCTGGCCCCAACCGTGGTGATACGTTAGGACAGAATCGTTCTTGTGGAAAGTTCTGTAATTATAGGGAGCGCCATCCGAAAACCTGAGGTACTGCCCTCTATATTTCCAATGTGCATCATTTAATCGAATAAACTCCGCAGCAGTTTCATAACCGGCTTTGATAAAAGCCTCGTTGGTCGGGGCAAAAACAGACGTTTGGCGGCCGATATATGTAGCGCCCGGATTGTACGGATCAACTGATAAGTCCAACTGATTTCTCATGATCGCTTCTTCCATATTGTAGACAAACCAAGGTTCTTCGTCCAAACTAAAAGATTGTGCATAGGAATCATCATTCGCTTCCACAATTTCTAAAAACATAGAAAGCCTGCTGTCTGTTTTCATTGTTTGCCAGAGCGTTTTCTCTGGTTTTTTAAGAAAAGTATCGATAAAGATGACGTCAGCCTCTACCGCATTTTCTATACGATAATCCCCCACGGTCTTTCCATTAAGCAAGATTTTCTTTGCTGTAATGGCTAAATAATGGTAATAACTATAGGCTGAAGAAGCATATTGATCGCCTTGCCTCAGTTCTTTATCCTCTAATTTAGATTTCAACCGAACGCTTCCGTATGTGGCGTGCACATTTGCTGTATCTATTTTATCAGCTAACACATGGTAGAGGACGATTGAATCCAAAGCCGCAGTACTCATGTTTTTCAGTTTTTCCTGTGTCATACCCGCGGCCGTAAAAGCGGCATCGCTCGGGACTAAAAAAGTAAGCGGAAGGTTTTTCCATTCCTTATCCAATAAGGTACGCACGGTACTTCCATCCAGTGCTATTTTGAACAAATGGCTTTTGGAATCCATCAGCAGTGCATCTAGACTCTTTTTACCTTTCTCCACATAAGGAACCTTTTCTCCATAAGGTTCGGGCATATATTCTTCCTGTTTACAGGATACCACTGCGATAAGCAGCAGTAGTAATGCTATGATTCTATTCATCGGTAGACGCTTTTAATTTCCAGTGTTTGTTAAAACAGCTTCATCCGGCAGGAACAATAATTGTTCGATATGATGTATTGTGCCGTTGTCTGTGAGGTAGTTAACCTTATTATTGGCGGATAGTGGCGTGAACCTACCGTATTGACCGGCTTCTTGCGTCTGTACAGCAAACCAGCGGATATCTACGTTGTAAAAGATTTTTCGGCTCATTCGGACATCCCCTTCTATGGACGTTGCCAGAGATTGACCAGATAATTCCAAGTCCGTTAAGAAAATACGAGTATCAAACAGGTAGACACCCATAAAACGCTTGTAGAATTTTCCGGGATCCATTCGGCTGATGCTATCGAGCGTGATGCCAGCTTTGTCAAATGCCTGATTGTCGGGCGCCACCACCGACCATTCGCCTTGCGCAAGCTGTTCCCAATAACCGAACTTTTTGAGGCCGGCAACAAAAACGCTATATTCAGGTCGTTTCGAAAGAAAATGCTGTACATTCCCTTCCTGATATTTGAAACAAGCGTTGACAATGTTCAATATACCATTGGTCAGGGCAATATCGATGCGTATTGCTTCTGCACCATTGACAAATACCCGTGTCTTATCCCATTGGGAGGTTCCGGCATGTTTTGAAATGATGAGATCCTTGCCTGCCATATTGGGATATTTTGCATCGAGTGTCTTGACCGGAATCTCCTCGCTGGGTAGTATTTTGGCCAATATGTGATATTGAATCATGGTTTTCAGGCTGTCCTGATTAAGTTTGTCGAAATCCGAGGCACGGTATATCCCTATGGCATTGAACGCAGCATTGGTGGGTGCATATACGGTGACCTTTTCAGTTCCTGTCACCGCTTTCAATAGATCGGTTTTTAGCAAAGCGGCATGAAATAAGCTCAGGTCGAAATTGTTACCGATATAGTCCCCCACGTTCCGCGTTTCCGTGTTTCCTTCATATACCATAAATTCATCATGACTACAAGCCTGCAAGAGCATGCAGCTCAGCAGAAAGAGGATATATATTTTAATTTTCGTTAGTTGCATCAGCTTAATTATTTATAGATAGGTGGATCAAACTTGCGTTGAATTGTAGTGAGATAGGCCTCTCCATTGACGACTTCTATGGTATTTACAGCAGGAAACGATTTAGGATTATTAAGGCCTGAATGCGTATTGATAAACATACTCGGGAATCGTGCTGAATTGCCTCTGCCGGGAAGTTGTACAAGTTCGTTGAGGCCATAGAAGCTTAGATGAGAACATAAGCCTTTGGGCATATTAGTTCCTCCGATACCCATTTCAATAAAAGTCAGCCCCGGTGCAAGGAAAGTGACCTGCTGTACCATATTGGTGGTAATGGTTTTTGTGCTGTCTGCAAATAGTGGAAAACTAAAATAATCACTTACGGTAGCCTCTTCGGTATCACGGTACAGCGGCTGAAGGAACCGCGCATGATATCCCGGTAACGCTGTTTCAACCGTATATGTGGTTGTTTCCTGTGGATAGAGGGATAGATAGACATTCATTTCGTCTTTTATACCATCTGTAAGAGTGATCATACCGTTGGGCTTTCTATCCTCGGAGGTTGAAAAGCCTTTGGCACTCATATTATAAAAATTAAGGTAAACCGATGAGTCGGAGAAAGGTAGCTTGTGGAAATTTTCCTGACGTAAGAGTAGTCCGTTCTCTTTCGTTTTAAAATCTTTCTGGATCACATGTAGCGTATAAATCTCCCGATCTTTCAGGTCATAGTTGCCTTCAGCGGCAACATTTTTTTTCAGATCATCGCTCAGTTGAAAAAATGGGATGTCATTGACAGGTCTAAAGTAGAAAACTATCCTGTGGGAGCCCGAAGGGATCTGAGCCCAACTGGAGAGATCAAATCCATTTATGATAGGACCTACCAGTACATTTTCCTTGCCCGGGTATTCAGGATTGTTTCGTTTGGTGCTTCCGGCACTGTGCGTAGGATAGGGAGCTGCATACCGTGCACGTTTGTCTAAAAAATCGCCGACGATAGCTGCCTTTACGGGGATACCGTTTTGATCAAATTCTGGATCAATAAGCATAGTTAAATAAGGTACGAGAAGCCCCTTGTCACCAAGGTTCACCTCATAGTTGAGGTTGTTGAATACCCTTAGGTAAGCTGGATTTTCGACCTCGTGATAATCTATCTTCGTACAGGAAACAAGAAATAAAAAGATAAAAAACAGAAAAAATGCTTTGCTTTTATAGCCTATTGGATTTCTGTCCATGCCGAACGGAGTTCCGTTTC
This sequence comes from Sphingobacterium sp. UBA7625, assembly GCF_002484085.1. Lineage (NCBI taxonomy): Bacteria > Pseudomonadati > Bacteroidota > Sphingobacteriia > Sphingobacteriales > Sphingobacteriaceae > Sphingobacterium > Sphingobacterium sp. UBA7625. The sequence continues at coordinate 28,962 of NZ_DLJD01000024.1, read as the reverse complement.
CGGGTGCTTGCTTTTTTTTGGACACCAGGTTGTTGTTAAAAGTGTCATTGCTCATAACTACTTGTCTAAATTGTCCCATTTATTTGGTATGTTTAACGATCATCATTCTGGATTTGTAGCGCGGATCCTCCGTTTGCTTCCCGATAAGGGCAATGCTGTAGGAGCCAATATCGGCATTGGGCAATGCGCCCCGTACTGCGAAAAGCTCTGGCTTCGCAATCAGATCCTGGGTTGTATAGATGGCTACCTCGTCTGCCCATGATCCGGGAGTGGTATTTTCGGTGGCATGATAAGCCATTATTTTTTGTGTTTGTATTTTGGTGTTGCCGCCCATTTGTACTAATCTGACATAAGGATTAACCCAAGGAATGTAACCCGGGGTCAATTGTTCTGTAGATCGTTCATTAAATGCCCATCCGTTATTGCTGAACGGTTTGCCATTATCGGAGGTGAAAGTAGCATAGGGAAAAACTATGTTAAAATTGAAAAAACGAACGTCAGTGTAAAAGTTAGTTTTAAACCGTTCGTAAGTAGCGTCCTGTGTACCGCTTTGCCCACCAAAAGTGACACCAGATAAGTTGTTGTGCGATACGACCAGACTGTCTTTGCCCGTTGCCGTGCTATAAAGCCATACGGTATAGTTGTCGCCAGCTTTTACATCATAGTTTACAGCTGTCAAAGCGGTATTGTTGAGTACTGCCTGAAATTGAAGTTTCCCATGGATAGCAGGCATGTACGCTGTATGTGACCCAAACCCGACAGCTTCCGTGCTTTTACCACCAACCTTAAGGGATACAGCCCCAGCTTCAGCTCTGGCATTGACAAACTGGATACGTGCATAAGTATTGTTCACTGGCGGATCCATATCCGCTATAATTTGGAATCCATTCTGAACCTGATTGTGCGTATACTCCGGGTCATTGATATTTGGATAATCAAAAGGCTGAGAGTAAACCACGACTGTATATACACCGCCGGGTTTAAAGTTGGCGATCGGATTGTAGGTGAGGTAAGTAGGGATGACCGCCGTTCTGTTTTCAATATAACTGATGGATGAGGTCATATAGTCCATTGTAAGACTTCCGGTAGAGGGCAATTGTCTTTGGTTTTCCGTAAGTACTTTAAGTTGATAGGTTCCATAAGGGATTTCCACATAGTCCGATACCTTGCCGACAGGGACATGGCTGAGCGCATTGTTGATTGCTGTTCCATCCGACCATGTCAGACTTACAGGCCCGTATAGATCTTCTATTGCTTCCTGTGTTACCTGGCTCTCACCCGGTTTTTCGGCGAAGTTGATAATTCGGATTTTGCAGTTTTCCGGGTTGCGTGGAGATTCTACACTTCGAGGCACTTCGATTACTTCGGGGAGCCCTACATTATAATAATCACCCAGCAACGTGTAATAATCTACCGAATTGCCTTTATCCTGTATTTTAAATTTTTTCTGGAGACCAATGCCAATTCCCTGATAGGCGACATAAGTAACCTCGATATCCGCACTGTTTTGTTTGTTAAGTAGGTCTTGGGGAACATTCCACAGCGTTCCGAGGCGACCATCTACGGGGAAATATTTGGTAGGAGGGTACTTACCAGCCATAGGATCCGTTTCTCCTTTTCGGATAACGAAATTGGTAATACTGTCTCCGTTTACGATTACCTGATTTGAACCGCCCAGGTTAACGATGCGCACATTGGAACTTTTGGAAGCCCCGGTGTTGTATCTGTTATCTACTTCTTCGACAAATTTGTCCTTAGAACAGGATACAAAGAGTCCGAGCAGGAGCAGGACGAATATTTTTTTACTACTTTTCATATGCTAGAATAGATTATAGGTAAAACCAAGCATCACTTCACTTCCGCGTTTGTAGCTACGGTTTATGTATTCATTTCCATACCATTTGCCACCAGTGTTTGGGTTGGCATATACGGTCTTGATCGCTGGGTTGAGAATGTTTTTGGCATAGCCCTTAAAGGTCAATCGGGACACTATTTTCTGGCTAAAGACAAAATCAAGCGTCGGTGTCGGCTGTGTATACAGATCTGGTTCCCCGGTCAGGTTGATCTGGATCAGGCGTTCACCAACCATATTGAATGTCGTGGTCAGGTCTGTTCCGGTTTTTTTATTGTTGTAATTTAGCCAAGCATTGATGGAATAAGGAGCCTGTTCAAACAAAGGGCTGTTGAGTGGAGCATGGCGATCGATAAATCGGTTTGCAGCAAGTCTTTCTTCGGATTTCTTGATTTCGCTTTGCGCAATCAACAGATTTGTTCCAAAAAAAAGCACATCTTTTTGTCCCCAGAATTTACTCAGGTCTTTTACGGCTTCAAATTCCAATCCCCAGACACGCCCAGTATTTTTATCGTTTTGAAACTGTATGATCGGAAATTCAGGATAGGCCGCCGCGAGACCCTCCGTTTTCAGGCTGAATACCTTGACCAATTGATTGTCGATTTGTTTTCCAAAGGCAGAAATGGCAAATACTTCACCTGCCGCCGGAAACCATTCCCATCGAAAATCGAGGTTCTGCGTCTTCTGGTTGATCAGATCCCGGTTACCGACGATTAAGCCCATTTGATAAGGGTCAAATTCAAAGACGTTGGTAATCTCCCGAAGCTCAGGTCGTGCCAGGGCACTGTTGTAAGCCAGGCGAAAATTCATGTCTTTTCTGAATTTATAAGTCAGGTTGGCCGAGTAATACGGAACGTATTTCGTCTTATATACCGAGTTGGCATCTCCAAAAGGGGTGACTAAAATATTGCCTTCCTCGTCCACAGAGGCCAGTTTGGGATCCACGTAAACGTCTTTGGTGTCTACCCGTGTCTGAATATTTGTTTTTTCGACCCGTACACCACCCGTCAAGTGGATATTTTTGGGCAGCTGTAGATCTAGCATGGCGTACGCTGCCCGGGTTTCGTAGAAACCTTTATAATTATTGGGTGATTTTTTGCTGTTGTACAAAAAGCCACCTACGGGAATTTCACCTTCACCAGTACCGCCGGAGGGTACTTTTATGCCGATTACTTCGTTGCTGACCATCCGGTTGAGGTTACCCTCCACATCAAGAAGTGTAATCCGGCCGAGGTCGTTGAAGTTAGAGCCCGGGAGAAAGAGAATATTTTCGGTAAAATGGCGCTCTCTAAAAAGATAGTTAACGCCGGTTTTTAATTCTTGCTTTTGACCGAGAAAAGGAAAAGGAATGCTAAGATCCGCTTTATGGTTGTAACTGTCTTCGTTGAGGTTTCTCCAGCGTCGACCATTCGGCTCGGCCTGAATGGTTCCATAAGTACCAAAGCCGTTTACATAACCCGAGCTTAGGGCATAAAGATGTTCGGTGTACGCCCATTCGCTATTTGCGCCACCTGTCGTACCAACGATTGGTTTCAGGTAATAGGTGCCACCTACCGGAACATAGTCTATCAATGAGACATAGCGAAAATCAGGATCATTTTGGCTAGATTTAGACATGGAGAGATTATAACTCAGTCGCGGAGAGTAGCTGGATTTTAAAAACTTGTGCTCCCCCTGAAAATTAAAAGTCTGCAAATCCCGTAGCGTTTGCTTCAAGGAATAGATGGTACTATAAACATCTCCGGTTAGTCCGGTATATTCATACGCTCCTCTCATGTTGGTGGCCTTTGATTCTCCCCCCCAGCTTCCCACATACTGTGCACTGATCTCATGACGGGGATTGAACCGGTACGTTAATCCGGCGAGCACACCATAATTAAGTGTCTCTACTCCAGTATTCTCCTTATAGGATTGATATTTTCCCATATATAAGCTGTTTGGTGTAATATAATTTGGGATATGACGGTAGCTGTAGATATCCGGATTACCTGTGACCACACCCTGGTAAATACTATACTGGGTAAGATCCCCATTGTATATATCCGTTGTGCGTCGGTAGTAGTTTCCGCCGAGTATCACGCCCAGGGTATGCTTGTCATCAAATAGTTTATATGAATTTCCAAACGTAGCAGAGTAAAGTTGGTTGAGGGGAGCACGTCGGTGCTTGGTCGTCATGACCGGATCAAAACTTTGCATGATGCCGTTTATCCGTTGTACCTCTGTTCTTGCTGCCGGACTGTAGCCGCTGTTTGCAATCAGATTATGAATATCACCGAGTCCTTTGGGGTATTGAGTGGAAAGGTTCAGAAAATCTGATGTCAAGTTTTTATGATTGATCTTGGTACCGAGCAGCCCCATGTCACTGTTCCAGAAACTATTGTATTGGCCACCTACCCCAATATTGGAGTTGAATCCCGTTTGCGCGATAAGCTCAAAAGTCATGCTATCCGGTACTGACTTTGTTTTAAGTTCCACAATCCCAGAGGCAGCATCGGCAGGTTTATCGGGTGTAACGGTTTTGTATACCGTGATATTATCCAGCAGCGAGGCCGGTACCAAATCCAAGGGAATGGAGCTTTTGTCAGGATCGGAGGATGCGAGACGGACACCGTTCAGTTGGCCGATAACGGAGCGATCCCCCAGTCCGCGTACAGCGACATACTTGTCGTCTGTTACGGTGACACCGGTTACCCGGGAAAGAGCCTGCGTTGTGGTGATGCTGGCTGTGCGTTCGATCAGCTGTGCAGAGATGGCATCCTGCACGATAGAAGAATTTTTTCGCTCTTCGAGTACCGCTGCTTCCGTATTGGTGCGGCGACGGGCTTGTACACTTACGGCTACTTCCTCAAGTCTTTCAGACGCTTCGCTCATTTTTACAAGGATACTGTCATTGGACCCGACCTTGATTTCCTGCGGCTCCATACCTAAAAAAGTAAATAGGAGCGAAGCTCCGTTTGCGGTAATCGTAATCGAGAAATTTCCATTTGCGTCTGTCGATGTAGCAGCCTGTGCCCCTTTGACGCGCACCGAAACACCCGAAAGTGGTTTACCACTCATATTGGTGACCCGACCTTTTACCTGTCGCTGCTGTAACCTGTCGGGTGTACTGGTTTTATTTTCAGGTAGTTTTGAAATGCTTACATATTTGTCTTTGATCAGGTATGTATAAGGTTGTCCACTAAAACAAGCCTTTATTGCCTGGTCTAGGCTGACATTAGTTACACGAATATTAACGGGTTTTGCATTATTAAAAATAGCTGTATTATACAGAAAACTGAAGCCGGTTTGCTTCCTGATCTCCTCCAGCACAAGATATATACTGCTGTTACGTTTTTCCAGCGTCACACGCTGGGCATATGTAAAAGCACTTACCTGTACAAAAAAGCAGGTCATTAATACCATGGTGATTTTCATAACACGCATGATTTGATAAAAATTCATACTTTTGTTGAAGTTAAATTATCTATTGATGTTAGGACATTACTTTGGTAGCTTAACTATTCGGCCAAAGGTGGTGCAAACACCTTTGGCTATTTTATTAAGCAAGCTCATTTTTAGGGAACTAATCGCTCACTGTCAACCTCCTTCCTGCAATCTTTATTTTGACCTCTTTTGTAGACTCGATCATGTCTACGATAGAAGAGAGCGGTATGGAACGGGATATGATTCCGGTAAATTTAATTTTACTATACTGCGACGGACAGTTAATTTCAAGATCATACCAGCGGGCGAGCTGTTTGAGCATCTTGTCAAGATCTTCGCCTTTAAATACAAATTCTCCATTTTTCCAGGCCAGTTGTTGTTGAATGTCTGCGGTATGTACAGATAGTTTATCCGAGAGTAAGGATTCTTGCCCGGGTTTTAATAAGACAGATGCACCATTCAGGGAAGATGTCACACGGACGCTGCCTTCCACCAGTGTGGTTCTTATAGTTGGCTCATCTTGATACGCATTGATATTAAATTGCGTACCTAAGACCTGAATCAGTTGTTTGTCGGTCTCAACGACGAAGGGCAGAGTCTCGTGGCTATGTGGGCGTTTTATTTTTGCTACTTCAAAATAGACTTCTCCGGTCATTTTTACCCGACGCTCGCGCTGGTCAAAACGGGTCGGATAACTTAAGGAAGAAGCTGCATTCAACCAAGCTTTCGAGCCATCAGGGAGAATGATTCGATACTGACCTCCTTTGGGTGTGGACACCTTATTGAAGGCTAGCGATCTTACTGCTGCCTGACTTTCGCTGTGGTAGACAATTTCACCTGCAGCAGTTTTTTCGACATGTACACCGAATTGGTCGGCCAATTTTCCACTCTTGGCATCAGACAATGCGATTGTCGATCCATCGGCAAGAGTCAGTAACGCTTTGTCGCTACCCGGCACGATTTGATGACCTTTCTGCGCCAGCTTTTTCTGGTTTTCACTGCCGTTGTCAAGATGGAATAATAAGCCAAAAGAAACCATGATCAAGACCGCGGCAGCAGCTATATAGGGACCCCATTTTTTTGGAAACCCAGTCCTTATTTCTTGCTCGGACATCGGAATAGCATACTTCGTCTTGAAAGCCAATAACTTGTCATTCAACTCGTCCTGTTCGGTTTTTGTTTCAGGCAACAGATCTAGTATTAATTCGTCCATGACATCGTCAAACAAATTTTTATTCTCCGGATCGGATATCAAGAGATTTACTTCCTGTCTTTCCTGATCTGTTATATCACCTAAAAGGTATTTTTTTATCAGCTTACGCTGCCGCTGGTTTACATTCATCCACTGAAATTATTTCTCGTGCGCTATTGGGCAATCTTTAAGACGATTTTTGCTGTCAACAAAAGAATGCGTATACATAAACACAAACACATTTTTCTCCTGATACCACCCAATGGGCTTTAAAGTAAATTGTAGTATATTGAAAATCAGTGGAATAAAATAGTAGATGGCTGTCCGTTGACGGTTATCCTTCGTGCAGCTTGAGATCGAATAACGGGCTGCCCGGGAGGCGATTAAAAAAAGAGGTTCAATGAAAGGATGACAAGTACTGAAACCAGTTTCTCCGCAAGTTGGCGACGGCATATGGCCAAGGCGGAAACCATGTATTTCTCCACAACATTGATTGAAATACCCAACTTTTCACTGATTTGTGCATAAGTTAGGTTTTCTTCCCGACTCATACGGAAGACCAATTGTTTTTGAGGAGATAGATGATTGATTGTCTCTTCATATATCCTGATCATCTCAGCATCCAAGATATTTCCATCTACCGTGCTGCTTGATAGCAGCTTTTCTTCGGGAATATTATCTATATGTACCGTTTCAGCCAACTTGGAACGGAAGTGATTATAGACCGCATTCTTGAGCGCCCGGCGGAGATAAAAGCTAAACTCGATATTTTCAGGCAATTTTTCTCTGTTTTTCCAAATCCGAAAGAGGACATCCATCGCTAATTCTTCACTCATAGGTTTATCCCGGATAAACTTAAAGCAATATTGAAAGGACGCTCCATGGTAACGCTTAAACAGCATATCGAATGCTCCCTGATCCCCATTGATAAAGCGGCGCAAAAGTATGGAATCTGACAATACGGTTAACACTTCCTTTTTCATAGTAATTATGCTATGGTAGTGCTACAAATATCGATGCCTCAAGTTAACTGAGTATTAGTAAATCATTAATTGTATTTCTTAAAATAATTTCTATTCAATATAATCTAGCATGCTTCGTATTTACCGATGATGACAACCAGACAAATATTCGAATTTGTTAATCCTATTTCAGAACTAAAAACGCTTTCCCAATTCTTTCCTAAATTGATATATAGCTTAGGTTATCATAATATTTAAAAATTAAAACTTGAGTGATATGACTAATTGGAATTTAATAAGAGGAGCGGAAGGAACATTGTCTGCCCAAGATATCAGAAGAAATATTCTATCTTACATTATCAAAAATCACCCTGCAAGCCTGATTCAGTGCATTGAAAAAGAGTATAATACTTACCGGATTGATATTCTGGGTAGTGATAGTCTACTATTCGATTTGCAAGGCCAATTTGTAAAAGCAAATATCAGAAAAATCAAAGGATAGATCTGCAGTGACTAAGCAATTTCTAGCGTCCAGATTGATTGGAAAAGCTTACTGAGGGATCCTGTCCGGGTTGCTCTGTCCTTGTCGCTAAAGATGGACCTTTGGCACAGAAGATGTGGGATTATCAGGATTAAACCGTAAATTCATCGATTAAATACCTTTAGCATGATATTTCTATACCGATGTCTTCGTTTGTCTGCGCTACTAGCGACATTAATATTTTCTACGAATGTTTTTGCACAAAAACAATCTAGTGTTGATAGTAATGCTCTTGCGCTTCAATTCGTTGACCGATTACTTCCTGAAGGCAACTATACCGCAGCGGTGTTGGGAACTCCCCGGCCGAATGCATCGCAGGTTGCAATTGTTGAGAAAATGAAACTTGCCATCAAGGACAATGAAGATTGGTTTCAGAAAATAATGAACGAATTAAAACCCGGAGAGCCTATGCCATATCACAAAAATCTAGGCATTAGCGAAGAGGAGTATGCCGCTTTTATGCAGTTTTCGCAATCTATAAAAATAGACAAAGTAGGAGCGATAGCGCTCAAGGTCATCCGCAGGGACAGCAGTTTACATTTCGAACCTAAAGACTTCGGAGATTATTTAAAATATCTCGTAATTCATTTAAAAGATCAAAGGGTCGTGGTCGATCGTGTAGGCTTGCAATACGAAGGGCAAATCATTAAGGATGCCAAACAGACAACGCTGGTGGCAGGACCTTGGAAGGGATACGCTTGGCGATTCGAAGAATTTAAGAAAGAAGGACAATTAATTGCAGATCCGGATAAAGTAGACCCGACGGAAATCGGAGAACTGGATATAAAATCTATCAAGGTAATTGTAGGCAAACTCGATCATAGCAATCAATGTTTTCTTTATCTCAAGAGTAATATTGTCAATAAAGGCCACGTTCTTGCAAAACAGGATTTAGCCTTTTTATTAACCAAAGAATAAATTATCGAGAAGTTCAATAGAACCTTCACTGCGAAGTATTCCAATGCCTAGCGGAGAAATACAACTTCTCCAAACCCCACAGTTGTCTGAGTTTATCTCCAACGAAGTATTGAAATTCTAATTAAGAGAGGGGTTACAGTAATTATTTTATTACTGCAACCTGGGTATCTCTATCACCCTTCAGACATTGCTAAGGTGAGGTTAGTCGTAAATTCTAGGCCAGTGGTTGACAGCGCCTTTATTGTAACCTTATAGCTACCAGCTTTTAAGCTGTCGCTTTTTTTTACGGAAACTACACCTGTTTGTGTATTTACACTAAACAGCTTTTCGCTATCAGCAAATGCAATTCCATCTTTTTGTATTGAAACCAATTTAAATGTAGATTTATATTTTTCCGGATATAATGTTGGAGCCGCCGAGACATAACCATTTGAAAGACCGATATGTATCAGGCTAAAGTCAATAGTAAGGTTTAGATCGGGATAGTATTGTCCAAACAAAAATTTAATTTGTGGAATCAGAATGACCCTGAAGGTGGTGGAAGCGACCGGAAAACCATCTTTCCTCAGTTCGGGAGTCAGCTCGAACGACTTTTCAACTTTCTTTTCCGGATCGCCAGCATCTTTTGATAACTTGATATGCGAACCCGATATTGAAGCAATATTTTCCTGTCCATCCTTTTTCATCAAATGAAAGCTAGCGCCAGCAATTGGGATACCAAGCGGGTCTATTTCAAAATCAGTAGACCGTATTGGACTATTAAAGGATTAAAAAACGGATCATAAAAGCCTCATTAAATCATCTCATGTAAATCATTTTGTCAGCAATATAAAATTTTATTTAGGCTACCAATGATTTTGATTTAGTAATTTTATCTGTATATTAAGTTCATCGTTCGTACCAATTATATGAATTTACCAAATGAAATCTCCTAAAGAAACTATTACACTGCAAAAACTTAAAAATGGAGACCTTAATTCATTTAATGAAATTTATTTCCAATATTCTCCCAAGATCTATATCAGATTGATCCGACTGGTCAAAGATCAAAGCGTTGCTGAAGAAATTCTTCAGGACGTATTTACCAAAATATGGCTTCATCGCGAAAGGATTGATCCTACCAAAGGGTTTGTCTCCTTTCTCAACCATATTTCGGATAATTTAGCCATGGATTTCTTTCGAAAAGTACAGAGAGACAAGGCGCTTCAATTGGAAATATGGGCTTCAGCAATAGAATTATATTATCATACCGAAGAAAAGCTGTTTTTCAAAGATAAACAGCAGATGCTGACCAAAGCAATTGATTCCCTGAGCCCCAAACGAAAGGAGATTCTGATGCTTAACAAATTTGAAGACAAAAGTTATAAAGAAATAGCTGATTTGATGGGTATTTCAGTCTCTACGGTGAGCAACCAATTGGTGAGTGCGCTCAAAGATATCAAAGAATATATTCAAAAAAACTACCGCGATGAATATATAATTAGTTTTTTTGCGGCTTTTTTATTTACGTTATAAAAAAAAATAAAAAAGCAATAGTGTGATTCTCTCTGGCAGACGTATAGAGAAACAAATACAGCACTGCATTGAACTAATTATAGAAAATTTTGAAAGAGCAAGCCTTTAAAGATCAATTGTTGGCGTATATCCACAATCGCCTGGATGCGCAGTATTATGAGTCGTTTTTTAACGAAATGGCTGAGATGGATACTGCAACTTTGGAATTGTGGATCGCTGAGGTACTCGATAAGGATGAAGGACAAGCGTTGGAGCAGATTCCCTTACCAGATTTAAACATGGTTCATCAGAAGGTGCTCGATGATATCTATGCCATCGATCCACCCAAGCCCGCGCTCATCCGGAGAATAAGCCCGTGGACCTGGGCTTCCTGTGCTGCCGTGCTGCTCTGTGTACTGTCGTTTCTCTTTTTGAAAAATTTCTCCACCTCACCACAAGAGCAAATCACTTGGTATGAAAATAAAAATGCTTATACGGTCTACGCGAAGCTTCCTGATAGCACCACTGTTATCCTATATCCACTTGCAAAAATCAGATTCGAATATAATGGCCGGGGCCAACGTGATGTACAGCAGGTGCAGGGGCGTGTTGTTTATAAAGTGCACAAAAACAAAAACGCACCTTTTCAAGTCAATTACAAAGGATATTTGACTACAGCCTTGGGGACAATATTCAGCGTAGACCCCAAGGATGCCGATCATGTGCTTATAAAATTAATGGAAGGTAAAATCTCTGTAGGACCATTTACCGGGGATAGCCGAAGCTTAATATACCTCAAACCAAAAGAGGAAGTGTTGGTCAACTTAAATCTACAGCAGATGATTAAGTTTTCTGAGCCCGAATTGACAAAATCTCATCCCGCCCGCGTGGATAAGGAGTTAAAGAAACTTATTCCAAATCTAACCGCCAATGTAGAGTGGAGCAATCAGTCCGTCAAATTCAACCACACCAAAAATGTTCAGCTGTTAAAAGTAATCGAAAGCCTTTATGACGTCTCGGTCATATGCGAGAGTCCTGACTTACTCAACAGTTCATTTACGGGAAGCTTAAATAGTAAGGAATCGCTAACCAATTTCTTGACCAGTTTCTGCCAATTGAACGGTTGTACATTCCAGGTAAATAATGGTATTGTCAACATTAGTAATTCGGGAAGAAAGGAGGACGTACAGTAGGATAGAATCAACCCAGCGCGAAAAATAAACCAATATATAAATCAGAATAACCAACTGTAAACAATTATGAAGCATATTCTAATAAAATTAATGCTCTTGGGATTGCTATTTCCATACTTTTCTGTAGGATTTGCGCAATCTAACCTGAAAGTAAATGGTAAAATAGTGGACAGCGAAGGTAGTACATTGCCGGGTGCTACTATTGATCTTATCCATGAAAAGACCAGCAAAAAACTCCATTTTGTGGCCGATAACAACGGATTGTTTGTTTTGAGCCCTCTCGTTGCTGGTGAAAATTACACAATCTATGCCCACCATCTTGGATACGACACCGATTCGGTTAAGCATTTCGTGGCAACGGCAACCAGCAAAAATACCGTGCTCATCCGCTTGAAATCAAACACTGGAATGATGGATGAAGTTATCATCGTCGGTTACGGGACACAGAAAAAAGTCAATCTGACGGGCGCAGTATCCGCAGTGTCGGGCGATGACCTGAACAACAGGCCCGCCGGGCAAACCTCTTCGGCCCTTCAGGGCATGGCCTCGGGAGTGACCGTTACACAGCGTTCCGGTAAGCCGGGGGCGGACGGCGCCGATATCCGTATTCGCGGTATCGGTACACTTGGTAATGCAGCTCCGCTGGTGCTCATAGATGGGATCGAAGGCTCCATCAATAATATAGATCCCAATTTGATCGAGAATATCTCGATACTAAAAGATGCGGCATCCTCGTCGATCTATGGCTCCAGGGCAGCCAATGGTGTTATCTTGGTCACAACCAAAAGAGGGAGTTCCGATAAAGTTGCGATAGCGTACAATAATTATTTCGGCTGGCAGTCGGCAACTAATATGCCCAAGATTGTTAATGCCTTGGATCATATGCTCCTGACAAATGAAGCCTATACAAATGTTGGAGCAAGCCCGCTGTATCCCGAAGATATCATTGCCGCATATCGCAACCAAGGCAACGGCAGTTCGGATGAGTATCCAAATACAGATTGGCAAAAGGAGTCATTGCAGGGAAATGGATTCCAGCAAAGCCATTTCCTAACGGTCAATTCCGGAACAAACAAGGTGAAAATGCTGACTTCTGTCGGTTATTTCGATCAAAAAGGTTTGACGCTGAATAGCTCGTTTAAGCGCTATACCATACGCAACAACGTGGATGTTAAGTTTTCAGATCAATTGGCCCTAAAATTTGATTTCCAATACGTCAATCCGATCGTCATCTCACCAGCGGCCAGCATCGAAGAGCTTTTTCAGTGGATGAGCAGCATTCCGGCCAATCAATCCTTTAGAAATTCCAACGGCACATGGGGATTGGGCTGGAATGGAAATAATCCCGTTTCGGCGGCAGCCGATGGCGGTGTTGCCACCAACAAAAGTCCATTTGGCAGTATCAACGCCTCATTGATCTATAAACCCAAAGAATGGTTGACTGCTGAGATCAATTATGCACCGAAATATGCGACTCAGGTTAACAAGAATTTCAGAAAAGCAGTACAGTCGTATTTCCCAAACGGCACGCCGAGCTTTTCAGTTCCGGTCCGCACGGCACTTACCCAATACAATAGCCAGGAACTTTTTAATAATATGAGAGCCACCTTGACGCTCAACAAGGATTTTGGTCCACATCAGTTAAAGGCATTGGTTGGTGGTTCGCGGGAAGATTATAAGATTGATTATACCCAGGGATTTAGAGACAGCTATGTGCTCCCTGACTATGAAGTGCTCAATGCAGGGTCTGCACTGAATCAGTCAGCTACTGGAAGCGCTTCTGAGTGGGCATTACAATCCTTGTTCTCCCGTATCAATTATGTATTCAAAGATCGTTATCTTTTGGAACTCAACGCACGCTATGATGGCTCCTCCAGGTTTGCCAAAGGCAAGCGCTATGGATTTTTTCCTTCGGCATCAGCCGGATGGCGTTTTTCCGAAGAGGAATTCCTGTCCACATCCAAAAGCTGGCTGACAGAAGGGAAAATTAGGGCGTCATGGGGGAAATTGGGTAATCAGAATATTGGAACTTATCCAGCGGTGGCATCATTGAACCTCGGATCATACACGTTGGGCAATGGTATCGTCAATACGGCAGCCCTAAATGATATGTCAAATCCCAACATTACCTGGGAGTCAACCGAGGAAAAAAACATCGGTATTGATCTCACCTTATTTAAGCGCTGGACCATTACGGCCGATCTATACAACCGGAAAACCAGCGACATATTACTTCAATTGGATATCCCACTGATTATTGGATTAAACAAACCGTATCAAAATGCGGGAGTAGTCGAAAATAAAGGTTGGGAACTTTCCATGGGCTATCGGAGTGATCCTGGCAAAGCCTTTAAATATAATTTTACCGTTAACCTCTCTGATGTCAAAAACAAAGTGTTGGATATGCAGGGAATCAATCAGACCGGTTTGACCGTCAATCGCGAAGACTATCCCATTAATTCCATCTTTGGCTATCTTTCGAAAGGTTTTTTCCAGACTGCCGATGAAGTGAAAGCACATGCCACACAGTTTGGTACCTTGGCTCCGGGTGACCTCAAATACCGCGATCAAAATGGCGATGGTATAGTCAATGAGTCCGATAAGGTCATCATCGGTAGTACGATTCCACGATATACCTATTCGCTCAATTCCAATTTGAGCTTCAAAGGATTCGACTTAAGTTTTCTGTTACAAGGTGTGAGGAAAGCCGATGGTTACCTCTATGGTGCCGGTATCCAGCCTTTTACAACCACCGGGGCAATTGGTGGTACGATTCGTGAGGACAATAAAGACCGATGGACACCTGACAATACCACGGCCAAATATCCGCGCTTAGCTTTCGGGCAGAACAACAACCAGCAATCCTCCCAGTTTTGGATGAAAAATGCCGCCTACCTTAGGCTGAAGAATTTACAGCTCGGCTATACGTTTCAGGCAGACCTACTAAAGTCCATCGGACTCAACAGGCTCCGGGTTTTTGTCAATGGCTCAAACCTATTCAGCGTAGACAAGTTTTGGGATGGATATGACGTCGAAGCACCTGTGGGTTATGGCAATTTTTACCCACAGGTCAAAGTATATTCTTTTGGACTGGATATTACATTATAAACTTTGGATTATGAAAACTCTAAATAAACTCGCTTTATATATTGCATCTATTGCTACGCTCTTTTTGATGGGAGCCTGCGAAAAATACCTGGACAGATCTCCATTGGATGGTCCTACGGACGACAATTATTTCAAAAATCAGGATGAGTTGACGTTGGTGGTCAACGGTTTGTACAGTGCCTTGGCATTTCACCCTACGGACGATATGCCCATCAATCTGACACTTGATGATGCCACAGATATCGGTTGGGATCGTAATACCTCTGACCTACAAGCAGTAGGAAGGGGAGATCACGATAGTAACAATGGTTATATTCGGAATATCTGGACCAACTCCTATAAGGTCATTGGCAAATGCAATTTCATTTTGGACAATATCCAGAAGCTGGATGGGAAGATGGATGTCAATCTTCAGCAGCGCTATAAGGCAGAGATACAGTTTATCCGGGCCTATGTCTATCAATATCTCATTGATTACTTTGGCGGAGTGCCTTTAGTAACGAGCGGTTTAAGCCTTGCAGATGCAAATGTTCCTAAAACAGCTAAGGCTGAAGTCGCAGCCTTCATCCTCAAAGAGCTCGCTGAGGCGGCAGCTATCTTGCCGGTGAACTATGGCTCAGCAGATGTAGGACGCGCTACCAAAGGTGCAGCTTTGGCCATACGGGCTCGGGCAGCACTTAATAATGGGCTATGGGAAGAGGCAGCGCGTTCTGCTAAAGAAATCATGGATCTGAAAGTATATGCATTACACACCGACTTCGGCCAATTGTTTACATATGATGGAGAGGCATCCAAAGAGATTATCTTTGCTTTTCAATATTTACGCTTACAAAAAACCAAGACTCACAGTACTACACGCGGATTTCTGTCTCGCAACGCCCAGGGCACTTCCAATAAAATTCCATCCCAATCCATTGTGGATAGCTACCTGTGTACCGATGGAATTGCCATCGATAAATCCGCAAAATACGATCCTAAAAGCCCTTTCGTCAATCGGGATCCGCGCCTAGGGTATACTATTGCACTTCCCGGTACCACATTTTTTGGTTTTCAGTTTGAAACCCATAAGGATAGTGTATCTTGTTGGAATTATTCTTACAATAGATCTTTACCTGCTCGGATTAAAAATGAGGATGCGATCAATGCTTACGCAAGCTTTTCGGGCTATTGCTGGAAAAAATATGTCGATATCAAGGACAAGGACTTTACCATGGAGTCGGAATTAAATATCATTCAGAGTCGATACGCTGAGGTATTATTGATTTACGCTGAGGCGATGATCGAGAGCAATAAAGTAGACCAGACGGTGTATGATGCGATCAATAGTATTAGGCAACGCCCCAGCGTCGATATGCCAGCAATCCCAAGCGGTAAAACACAGGATGAACTGCGCGAGATCGTACGAAAAGAAAGACTTTATGAATTGGCCAATGAGGGCTTTCGCCTGGTCGATTTGAGACGTTGGAAGCTGGCCGATAAATTTATGAATTCGACCCTCTATGGTCGCATTCCAAAAGGTCTGCTCGCCGATGCGCCGACGATCGATGCGGATAGTTACGTGAATTATAAAAATGTGGCCAATCAGAAAGATATGCGTGTTATCGAGCTCCGCAAGTTCGATCCCAACAAGAATTATCTTTGGCCGATCCCGAATATTGAAATTGTAACCAATAAAAATCTGGAGCAAAATCCAGGCTATTAAATCCTAAGATAATGAGAAAAACACTTTTAATGACCATAGGGCTTTTGACCATATTTTGGCAGCTCGTCAAGGGGCAAACCGATAAGCAAGTAGATATATGTATTTATGGAGCCACTTCTGCTGGCGTGATCGCTGCCTATACTGCTTCACAGACCGGCAAATCCGTCTTGGTGATCGACCCGGGGACAAGGCTAGGCGGACTTAGTTCCGGCGGATTGGGGCAGACAGATATCGGGAATAAATACGTCGTGACAGGCTTAGCCCTTGATTTTTACCGTAAAATGGGTAAGCATTACGGTAGTTTTGAGCAATGGATCTTTGAACCCAAAATAGCCGAATCAATATTTAAGAGCTATCTGGCACATTCCCGGACGCAAACACTAATGGGGTATCGTTTGACAGGCGTAAAGACAGACAGTCGATCGATCAAAAGCATAGCGCTGCTTCCAAGTGAAAGCAGGGGCGGCAAAAATATAACTGTCACGGCCAAAGTATTTATGGACTGTAGTTATGAGGGCGACCTCATGGCCAAAGCTGGTGTATCCTACCATGTAGGCCGCGAGTCAAATGGCACCTACGGCGAGACCATCAACGGCGTGCAATTGCTGGATGGCCATCAGTTTCCTGATGGTGTAGATCCCTATAAGATAAAAGGGGATGCCAATAGCGGCATTTTATGGGGGATTAATACTGAGCCCTTGAAAGAAAACGGAACGGGAGACAGCAAAGTCCAAGCCTATAACTACCGGATTACATTGACCAATGTTCCTGAAAATAGGATAGCCATTTCCCAGCCCGAGAATTATGACGCATCCAAGTACGAACTTTTAAAGCGGCAAAAAGAGATCCAACCCTGGAAGAGCATCCAGGACGTATTTATCTGGAGTCTGATGCCCAATGGGAAAACTGACATCAATAACAGAAATGGATTTTCAACCGATATGATAGGCATGAACTGGCGCTATCCCGAGGCAGATTATTTTGAACGGAAGGAGATTATCAAGGCTCATGAAGATTACACCAAGGGCCTGTTATATTTTGTTTCAAACGATCCTTCGGTGCCGGAGCCGATCCGAAGCGAATTCAAAAAATGGGGTTACCCCAAAGATGAATATCCTGACAATGGGCATTGGTCGCCACAATTATATATCCGCGAAGCCAGAAGGATGATTGGCGATGTCGTCATGACCCAACACCATTGTCAGGGCCGAGAAGTTGTATCCGATGGGGTAGGCTATGCCGCATATACCATGGATTCGCACAATTGTGACCGAGTGATCGTCAATGGCATGGTCAAAAATGAAGGTAACGTTGAGGTTGGCGGATTTTCTCCCTTTCCGATTTCCTACAGGGCTATCGTTCCCAAAAAAGAAGAAATCAATAATCTTTTGGTCCCTGTCTGCCTGTCGGCAAGCCACATTGCCTTTGGTTCCATTCGCATGGAGCCTGTATTTATGGTGCTGGGACAGTCCGCTGCCGTGGCAGCCTGCGAAGCGATCGACAACAAAATTGCCGTTCAGGATGTTGATATAAAACGCGTGCAAAAAACATTGCGTGACAACCCGAAGGCGGATGGCCGTAGGGCTGATTATATCATTCATGTCGACGATAAAGAGCAGGTTATGTTGAAAGGAACTTGGCGTAAATCCGCAAAAAAAGGTTATGGTATGAGTTATCAGGAAGTGGACGGCGACTCTACAGCGGTTGCCCGTTTTACTCCCGGCAAAGATTTTGCCGGCGGAAAATATATGCTCTACAGCTATTTTCCAAAAACTGCTGAAAGCACCACGACCGGGAAATTTATTATTAATACAGGGAAGACGAGGACCGAAAAAACGATAAATTTTAAAGAAGTCAATATTCTGGGACAAACCACAAGTACCTGGGTAGCGCTTGGCGAATACGCGTTTGAAAAGGGAAGTCGCACACCCTATGTTGAGATCAGGTCGGCGGATGAAAGCGGCGTATTGGCCGCAAATGCCGTCTTGTGGGTTCCCGTTTCAGACCAAAAATAAATACATATGCAAAAGATAAAAATAGGAGTAATATTGGTACTTGTCTTCGCTTTTCTGCTGGTTGAGGCACAGCATTCGACGAAAGAGGTAGATGTTGTGGTTTACGGCGGTACACCGGCCGCCATCACAGCTGCATTGCAAGTGAAGCGGTCCGGCAGATCGGTTATCGTCTTATCACCAGATCAGCATTTAGGCGGGCTGAGTTCAGGTGGACTTGGTTTTACGGATACCGGCGACAAAACAGTTATTGGTGGCCTAGCCAAAAAATTCTATCAGGATGTATACAACCATTACGCTAAAGAATCGAGCTGGAATTGGCAATCCCGCGCTTCATTTGGCAATCGGGGTCAGGGCACTGTTGCCATGGACAGCGCGCATCGGACGATGTGGATTTTTGAACCTCATGTAGCCGAGCGCATTTTTGATTCCTGGGTGCGTGATCATCAGATTGATGTCGTCCGTGGAGCCTATTTAGATCGGCAGGAAAGCGCCATCACTAAAGAAGGCACAACGATCAAGTCCATCAAAACCTTAGACGGAAAGATCTATGAGGCGAAGATATTTATTGATGCCACCTACGAGGGCGATCTGATGGCACTTGCCAAAGTAAGTTACACGATCGGGCGGGAGGCCAACCAGACCTACGGGGAGCAGTGGAACGGCGTTCAGACCGGGGTCTTTCAGCATCGCCATCACTTTATCGCGCAGATCAGCCCCTATAAGCACGAAGGAGATCCGGGCAGCGGTCTGGTATTTGGCGTTTCGGAGCAAGATCCCGGGCAATATGGAGCGGCAGATCAGAAGCTGCAGGCCTATTGCTTTCGCATGTGCCTGACTAACGATGTCCGTAATCGGAAGCCCTTCTTGAAGCCAATGGGGTACGATCCGCAGCACTATGTCTTGCTGCAACGTTTATTCCGGGCAGGCTGGGACGAAGCCTTTCAAAAATTTGATCTGGTGCCCAACCATAAGACTGATGCCAATAACCACGGCCCGTTCAGTACCGATTTTATCGGGATGAACTATCGCTATCCCGAAGCGAGCTATGCGGAACGAAAATCCATTATCGAAGCCCATCGTCGTTATCAGCAGGGCCTATATTATTTTATGGCTAATGATCCTTCGGTGCCTACAGCAATCAGATCAAAAATGGCCGAATGGGGACTTGCAAAAGATGAATTTAAAGATAATGACAATTGGCCTTCTCAACTATATATACGAGAAGCCCGGCGCATGCTGGGACAATATGTGACAACCGAACACAATATCCTGGGCAAGCGCAGGGTGGAAGATCCGATCGGTATGGGCTCCTATACCCTGGATTCGCATAATGTCCAACGCTATGTGACCAAAGAAGGCTTTGTTCAAAACGAAGGCGATATCGGCGTTCATGTGCCAGCGCCTTACGCCATTTCCTATGGATCGATTATCCCAAAAAGCAATGAATGCAGCAATTTACTTGTTCCGGTCTGCCTCTCCAGTTCGCATATTGCCTTTGGTTCGATCCGTATGGAGCCGGTATTCATGGTGTTGGGGCAGAGTGCAGGTGCCGCAGCGATATTAGCACTTGATAATGATGGGGTTGTGCAGCACGTGGATTACGGCTTATTAAAAAAACAACTGCTGGATTCGGGGCAAGTATTGGAACAAAAATAATATATTGCAATAAAATTATATCTGGATATAGGATGGATTTAGATAATATGAACGCGCTTACGCTGGTCTTTGCGTCAATTTTAATCTTCGCGATCGCTTACCGTTTTTACGGGGTTTTTATGGCACAGAAAGTACTCCGGCTCAATGATGCCATCACTACCCCGGCAGTCGAGTTTGCCGATGGCCACGATTATGTGAAGACAGACCGTAAGGTCTTGTTTGGACATCATTTTGCTGCCATTGCCGCTGCCGGGCCTTTGGTCGGTCCAGTGCTGGCTGCCCAGTTTGGTTACCTTCCGGGGGCGCTCTGGATTTTGATCGGTTGTGTTCTGGGGGGTGGTGTGCACGATATGGTTGTCCTGTTTGCGTCGGTCAGGCACAAAGGGCAGAGCCTGGCAACCATTGCGTCGAAGGAAATCGGTCCCGTTGTCGGCGGTATAGCCGGTATAGCTGTTCTGTTTATTCTTATCCTGACCTTGGCTGGTCTTTCTCTTGCCTGTATCAGCGCTATGCACGAGGCCCCTTGGTCTTTATTTACCATTATTCTGACCATGCCGATTGCCATATTTATGGGACTCTTGATGCGGTACAAAGCGGGATCAGTTACCTTGGCTAGCATATTGGGGGGGATTTTATTGATTGTGGGCATTATTGCGGGCCATCGCTTGATGGAGATCCCAGTCATTCACAACCTGTTCGATTGGGATGTCAAGACCATTTCGATCGCGATTGCTGTTTATGGATTTTTAGCATCGGTGTTACCCATCTGGCTGCTTCTTGTTCCTCGGGATTACCTTTCTACCTATCTCAAGATTGGCACGATCCTGATGTTGGCTGTCGGCATTGTCTTTGTGCATCCGACGATACAGATGCCCGCTCTGACCGGTTTTATCCATGGCGGCGGACCCGTGATAGGCGGACCCGTGCTGCCCTTTATTTTTATTGTGATTGCCTGCGGTGCAATTTCGGGTTTCCATGCGATTATTGCCACGGGCACGACGCCCAAGATGTTGGGTACCGAAAGAGAGATTCTTTTTGTGGGCTATGGTGCGATGCTGGTGGAGGGATTTGTCGCCCTAATGGCCTTGATTGCAGCCTGCACCTTGCTACCGGGGGATTATTTTGCGATCAATACGCCAGTCAGTGACTATGCCCATTTTCTGGCGCAACATCCCGAATTAAAGGCCGTGGATCTGCAACATTTTTCAGATCGGATAGGAGTTGATCTCCATGGGCGGACCGGCGGAGCTGTTTCCCTGGCTGTGGGGATGGCACATATATTTGATAAGGTTCCCTTTATGGACGACGTGATGGCTTACTGGTATAATTTCGCCATTATGTTTGAAGCCGTATTTATCCTTACGGCTATTGATGCCGGGACACGGGTGGGGCGATTCTTTTTGCAGGAAATGTTGGGCAATATCTTTCCGGCCTTTAAAGACAAAGATTGGAAACCGGGCATTTGGCTATGCAGTGCTATTTTCACTTTTTCATGGGGCTATCTTGTTTTTACGGGAAATGTAAGCAGTATCTGGCCACTATTTGGCATTAGCAACCAGCTCTTGGCTGCCTGTGGGCTTATTGTCTGTACCACAATGCTTATTCGGATGAATAGGAAGAAATATGCCTTATTTACAGCCATACCGGGTGTATTTATGGCTGGGATTACCTTTTGGGCCGGCTATCTGCAGGTGGTGGATATTTATTTGCCCAAGGGGCAGCTGCTATTAGCATCACTGGCCATATTGGCCATGCTATTGATGCTTCTTGTTTTTATGGGTACATTTCGCAAATGGTATCAGTTATTTAAAACGGAGACTAACTTTATCGATCAAAATGAGGAATCCGTGAAAGTGCTGGTGGATCGCTAAGCTACATTGCTTCGTATCATTCCTAATTATTGGGAAATCCTGCCTAGTTATGTCAGGGGATTTCGATCAAAATAATTGGGGAAAATGTAATCAATTTTGATAACATTTGTGTTATGGAAAAGAGTACGAAACATTTTAATGGAATTCGCTCGAGTATCATCTTGGAAAGAGAGCTTAAGAAGCGTGTGATTAGGCGTTATTCAACATCTAAACGACCAACTACTCCGACGTCATCACATAGACATTAGCGCGGATAATTTATGCTATATTATAGGTAAATCCTATACGATTGGGACAGCGAGGTAAAGGAACCGTTTTTGGTAAAAAATTCATGAAACTTATACAGCATTATGATAATATGTTCAATCAGTCTATCGGACAGATTAGCAGGGGAGAGATAGAGATTGACCAACAGATAGATAATGACAGAGACCGACGTCGTGGTCTCACCTTGTTGATACGACCCAATGATGAGATTAAAGCCCATGTTGGGGCTTTTCAGGACGAATTGATGAAGATCGACGGAGTACAGTATTATCAGCCGTCATCGGATCTACATGTGACGGCACTTTCAATCATTTCATGTTATGAAGGTTTTGATCTAAGTGATATACAAATCCAGGATTACGAAGATATTATTTCACAAAGTCTCAACGATATTCCCAGCACCGAGCTGAAATTTAAAGGGATAACAGCATCTCGGGAGGCCGTGCTGATACAGGGGTTTCCGATGGGCGATGGGCTTGAAATACTTCGTGATAAGCTGAGGAGTAATTTCAGTTCCTCCGCTCTGCAACAGCATATAGATTCGAGGTATCGATTGGCTACTGCACATATGACCTCAGTACGCTTTCGAAAGGAACTGCGTTCTCCGGACAAGTTTGGTACTAAATTGCAAGATTATAGAGCGGCCGAGTTTGGTGAAATGAAGATAGAATCACTTGAATTGGTATATAACGATTGGTATCAGAACAGTAATATCGTCAAAATACTCCATCGCTTTGCTTTATAAATCCTCGCCCTCGACGATAGACCTGAATAATACACTAAAATTCCAATACCGTATCTAGGTGGAAATTTCAAATATTGTAATGAAACCTATCTTAAATCGGAAACTGTAATCCAGGAATTGGAAACTGACTACCCTACAAAACGGATAGATGCAGTTACACTCCAGATTGTAGACGGCATACAAAAGGGGAGAGCTGCATAGAATCCTGCTTTTGTTTGATGCGGTCGTAAGCCTTGTGCAGGAGATAACATGCGTAGCCCACGTCTTGTTTATTTTGAAGGTAAAAGCTTATCCACCCTGAATTTTTAAATACATGATGGTCCTTAATTTTTCCTTCAGTCATTAACGAATTTTTTAGTTCTGTATTTAATAAGATGTCCAATAAGCCATTGCTATGTACATGTGCAAACTCTCTTCCCATATAATTAAACTCAGTCCCGCCATATTTATGTATTCCAATCGTAGTTCCATGCATTCGTGTCACATTTTCTTCCAGATCGTCGATCCAGTCCAGTAATTCAGGTTTCGTTAAAAACATCCAAAATCTCATGAGACTATCAAATATAATGGCGAATAAAGGGATATCCTTTAAAAAACCGACTCTTTTTACCACAAAAGAAAACATAGGCTATCTCTCGCTTAGTAATTTAATATGTTCCATTACTCTAAAATGGACATTTCTGGTGATACTTTCTGCCCATAGATCGTAGTACCAAGTAGGGAAGACATGAAGTTTATACCAACTGTTCCCAATAAGAGTAGTGGTACCGTTTCCATTGTCCTTTAATATAAATTCGCCCCTTTTTATATCTATATGTCCCATAATTTCAGGGTCTTTGGGTTGATCAACGATATCAAAAATTAAGTTTTTATTGATGTCAAATTTTACAATCTTCTCATCGAAGATATATCCATTGCTAAAAATACATTTTCGGTTTGCACCCAGTCTATGCTCACTTACCGTTGTGGCCATGGGGCTCGGCATCCCAATTTTAAAGAGCCAATAGTTTTCCTTTTGGGATATTGGATCGAAGGCGACCACGTGTTTCCATACCTCTTCCGGACTTGCATGAATCAATAGCTCATCAGAAACCATATTTTCGTGATGATGGTCGCTCAGGGAGTCAACAATGAAAATTCCAACTAAAAGGCTTACAATGCTTATATTCAATTTTTGATTTCTCTTTTTAAACATAGCCCTTCCAATAAAGGCACCTGAGATGATAAAGCCAAAAATAAGCGGTGAAACAATCAGTAGACAAATAAAGCCCTCACCTAAGAAGAAAAAGCTCATTAAGATGGCGATAAGACCATTCAGGATAGAATATCCCGTTATTTGTTTTCCCCTTATCTCCATGTCTTTCAAAAACCAAGCCGTGATAATACCCATTAACATTGGAATAATCACAAACTCTGAAAAAACAAGTATACCTGTATCCTCAGGCGCCAATGAAGACTGGATACCAATGATTAGGAATGCGAAAATGTTGGCTATCAAAATTCCTTGAAATATTTTGGAATTTAGCACTTTAAATAACGTTGTTTTCAAACTCATCGTATTTGATCGTTTATGTATTAAATTGAGGTCTTTTGCATAGCTGAAAATAAATCTGAATCTGCTTCCAAACTAAATATTCACTATCTGAGCAAAAGATTAATCATAAGTTGCCATGAGCCACTTAAAAATTCCAGTATAGCTTCGCTCGGTTTCACACTATGCAGTTTACTTCTTTATTCGTACTAACCATAAACGAAAAATAATCGCTGCTGATATCAAAAGAAGACGCCCTATAAAATGATTGATAGGTATTGTCTAAGTTACCCCTTTTGTGGTTTACTTTTCTGAGTAAATTCCCATTCGCATCCCGGCTGATCCAGACACCACCATCTCGTTTACCTTCTATAAAGTGACGTTCTTCTAAGACTACGTTATTGGATATAACTTTATAAGCGTCTGCTGTACGAATTTCTGTGCAGTTACAATGAGGAAAAGTTTTTCCGGTTTGCCCTGATACATGAGCGACAGAAAGCATAAGCAGAAGTGTAAAATAACTAAATTTTGAATTGTTGCGGGTAATTGTAGTACTATTCATAAAGCGGTTGTAATAAAGCTTTTTGACGCTAAGATATTAAATAATTATCTATTTGATCAATTGAGGAACTGTGGATGATCATACAAACTGGTATATTGACGTCAAAAGTCGTTTATTGTAGGACAAATTAAGTTAAAAGAGGAATTTTCGAGAGGTTTCGATTATAAATATTTCGGAACTCAAAGCGGCAACTTATTGAATTATAAAATTCTGTGTACGATGCGGATAATGGATTATCGTTGCGTGTTTATTAGCCATAATTTAACCAATACTTGTATAATATTGATAATTTGACAGAGTGTTATTTAGTTTATTTTTATTTATGGAGATGAATAGTTATAATTGATAAGACTAATCAGGAAGTTAAATAAAGTAGTAGTTACAAACAATATTTATTGACCGAAAACAGGCCGAATTTATTTCTTTAATCAATTTTGGATTTACTTTGCCTCTCTCAGATTGGGGGAATTCTAAAACTAAATGGTTAATAGAAGAAGCAGATATTTCATTAATAGAAAATGCCGCTAAACAGAGGCAAAAAGAGTTTGAGCGAGAGATATTTCTTCAAGTTTCCAAATGGAATATTCAAATGCGCTGATGTTATATGATTTCGATCATATTGCTGAGATTAGATATTCTGTTACAAATGAATTACTTAAACTCAATTATAAGGATATGAGAACATTATTTACCATCCTAATCTTGGTGCTGATCCGGTTTCAAATTGTTCAGAGTCAAACATCCATTACATTAATAATTACGAATGCAGATGACTTTAAGAATAAGGAAATCGGCGTAAGTGAGTATGGCCTTGAACCTAAATTCCAGCCGGTTAAAGACACCTCATATTTTCATCTTGATAATAAAGAACCGACTTTCTATTCATTTTATATTGCAGATCGCAATTTCAAAATATGTTTATCGCAGGGCCCTGTAATTATAAGAGGTGCAATTGAATCCGAACAATTTGTAGTAGATACCGTAATTAATGCGCCCTTATATTATGAAAGGGCTAGGTTTATACACATGGTTTCGAATGGAGAAGCCAATGGCCCCGAGCACTATCTGCAGTATATAAAATCCAATATAGCTAACCCCTTGGCATTAGAAGCTATTGGAGCCTTTTTATTTACTTTTCAAAACAATAGGGAATATGTGGATGCGATCTATTCCTTATACGAGAACGATGAGAAGGCTTATAAAGGTTCTCCTGATATTCGTAATTTCGAACAGCTCAGTAAAATTCGTAACCTAAAACATATTGATATCGATAAGCTTTCCCTAATCAATCTCAAAGGCGCACGTAGCCTGATTGAGCGGCGTGAAGATACGGACTATTACCTTATTGATTTTTGGTTCGTTAATTGCCCTCCCTGTGTGAGTGATCATATAGAGATCATGAAAGATTTTCAAGTTTTAAAGGGACGAAATGTTAGGATTCTAGGTGTTTCAATTGATAAAAATCCATTAGATGTTCAATCCTATGTGGATAAGCATAACTATCCATGGGAACAATATTTAGATGAGAATCATAGTTTAACATCCCAATTTTCCATTTCATCTTTCCCAAGTTACATTTTATTAAATTCAGATGGCAAGATAATCTTAAGTAGTAATCAGTATAAAGATATCAAATCATATATCCGTAACTTAAAATGAGGGTGTAACGAGAATTTTTTAGTAAAATTATTCAATAGGATTATTTATAATTCAATTTAAGAGCACTTTGCTCATTAACTTTACGGCTGGCTAGACCAACTGTTTAGCCAAATTGCTTCCCTCTGCCGGTTAGAGGGAAGCTCTTTTGTTTTAAGATCTCAGTATAGATAGATCAACATTTAAATTTCGACTGATTATTCCAGAACAAATATTGCTAGTATTTCTGTACTATTGGAGCAGAATATATAATGCCTTTACTAGAAGTTTCTATGATAAAGAACATATATCATGAATTTTCGAGGTTATTTTAGAAGGATCATTTACGGAAACGTCAGTTGTTGTCGGATCCGGCTTCGACTCTATAAATAATTTTTTCCCCCTCAAATCGAGCGTTAAAGATTAGTATATAGACAATCAAAATAATGAGCCAATATCTAATTTTTAGACTTATCACTATAGTTCCTAATAGAATACCAATAATGCCAATGACGATTCGAAAATACAATATAGATTCATACTCCATCATGTACCAATAGCAGCCCTTGCAAAAATTGTATTGATAGAGCATATAAACATCTTCATAAGTAATAAGTATGTTGAAGAGAATTATTAATGCTCCAATTACCCGACAAAGGACGGAGTTAGTTAGTATCTTATGAGATGTTCTCCTTAACGTAGCAATTGAATTCATACCTTCTCAATCTTAAACAATATCCCAGTAATTATTGCGGCGATCGAATAATATATCGCCGATTCCATTGAGCGCACTGTTAATGCCACTGTCATTGCAATTCCAGCCAGTGTAACGAGTATTAATGTCATTTTGATCCAATTAACGTTGAGTGTATTGTCCTTAAACCAGCTGAATGCCAATATATAACATACCAACGTAGGAATAGAATAAATCGCGCTATAGCATAACCAAAGTATAGAAAAGAATATTGTTTGACCAATACCGGAAGAATTTAACGGGTTAAATACAGGGAATATGCTCACAAGTGTAGTACCCAATAATAGAGTACCTATCCAGTGCTTAAAAATATAAGACCATCTTAGACTGTGCGACATAATCGGTGTTATTAGATTGAAAACTCAGAAAACAGCTCCAAGTTTGTAGTAATTATCACTGCTAACAACAGGAATAGGTTGATAATGATTCCATGATAATATTTTCTCAAGTCAACATTACCTAAGTTTAGTAATTGACGCTTTTTTGTTAGACTTTTCATCGTTTGGTCAAATGATTTAACGAAAGTAATAATTTATATTAAAAAAATGCGCCATAGATTTTATATGACCACTTTTGGCGCCAAAGCCAAGCGGCAGCTCACTTTTGTTTGCCAATGATCAATGGACTTTTGTAATCGGTTCTCCCGTTAAGGTAACAAAAAATTCATACTTTTCGGTATCTCCCCGGTGGGTAATTTTAGTACTATTCAAAAAGTGGTTGTAATAAAGCTTTTTGACACTAATATATTAAATAATTATCTATTTGATCAATTGAGGAACTGTGGATGATCATACAAATTGGCATAATGGCGTTAAAAACCGTCTTTAATAGTACAAATTAAGTTAAAGGAGGAATTTCCGAGAGGTTTCGATTATAAATATTCGGGAGCTCAAAACGACAATTTGTTAAATTATAAGACTCAGTGTAAGATACAAAATCTGTCGATGAAAAATCTGTCGATGAAAAATCCGATTTTTCATCGACAGATGTCGTGATGCATTGCTTAAATTTTAGCCACAATTTTGATTTCCACTGTTTGTCCGGGTAGAGCCAGCTCCGTCACTCCAATGATTGTACTCGCTACGATGCAATCTTGTCCGTAGAATTCCTTTCCTGTGATTTTTCTTGCCTCAAAACCTGTCTTCATGTCAGTCACATAGATCACTTCCTCGGTGATATGATCGCTAGTTGCATCATATTCCGCCATTAAAGTTTTAATATTTGCATAGGTTTGGCGAAACTGATTTTCCATACCCTCTACAAGTAGCCCATCGCTGTCATGTCCAAGCTGACCTGAGATCCAGATCGTATCACCGTTTTTAACAGACTGGACATAGCCATATACCTTTTCCCAAGGCATATCAAAGGTTTTAAATTCTTTTTTGCTCATGATGATTGTTTTTTTTAGTTAATTCTCAATGCCTGAGCCAATGTGTTTACGATGTTATTAATCAAGGTAATACTGATTTGTCGTCTAAATGATAATTGACGATATTCCGTAAAATGCAAAGCGATTTGTATCAGGGCTAACGCATTAAAAA
>NZ_DLJD01000036.1:0-41331 GCF_002484085.1 Sphingobacterium sp. UBA7625 | reverse complement strand
AAGCAAGCAAGCAAGCAAGCAAAGTTTAGTAGAAATATACAGCATTTGAAAAATGACATTTTTAGATTGACTCGATGCAGGGAAGGTTGTTGTATTGAAGAAAAAGGTATGGATAGAATTTTATCCATACCTTTTTTTAGTTGAAAACCATAGTTTTTACCGTATTTTATATGTTATTTTTTTATTTATATGATTTTTGTAAAGTGTTCTATTTTAAATGATAATATAATTTATTTTTGTGAATTTTGTGTCAAAGGGTGCAAATTCTGTAAGAATACTATTTTGACCAATAATGCGCATGGTCTATGTGGTTTTAACCCATAAGAAATGCGCTTTTGAACTCTGCTATTTTATCATTTTTTCGCAAATAGATCTACTCATTCACGGACTTATTCTTGATTAACGTATCGTTTACAGCTATTTAATACAGACGGTATTGGAAGGTAGGTAATAGTGTGAAGGAATTCTTTATAGCTGTTCTTTTTAGGGAGATACGGCATCAGTACCTGCTGTTATAGCTATAAGATCAAAAAGAGATAGGGTACTGGTTTGTTGGTTTTTTAACTTCGTTAAGTTGTTGTATTTCAGTTTAATTATAAAGTTTATTTATTTCTTTTGTTTATATGTGAAAATCTCAATAAAGATAGCGTGTGAAAGACTGCCACAACAAGCGGAATCCTGAGAAGGCATCCATAATGGAATGAAAAATATGTTATTTTGGACCGATGTTGTCCGCTTTTGAAAGTCGTTTTAGGTGTCTTGATCTCGAGTAATTTTGGATTTTGTCAGCAAGATTTTTCCTTTGATGAGGTCGTCGTTGAATTGACCGACGGTTGTTTTTTGAAGCATCTCGGACAGGCTGTTGCGAATGCTTTTAAATTCGTGATGTAGCGGACAGGGGTACTGTTCAGAACAGTACTCCAGGCCCATTCCGCAACCTACAAATAGATTCTCTCCGTCAATTGCTTTAACCACATCTGACAATGGAGTGGACATATCGGATGCGTCCAGATAGAATCCGCCTCCGGGGCCTTTCATGGACCGAATAATACCTGCTCGGCTTAAATTTTGCAAGATTTTACCTAAGAAAGCTTCGGGAGAATGGATATTTTCAGCAATTTCTTTTATGCCTACGCGTTTGTTTTCTTGCGAACGTTGTGCGATAAAAAAAACTGCCCGGAGACCATATTCGCATGTTTTGGAAAAAATACCCATAATCTGTTCTTGCTTTTCCACAAAGGTACAAAATCAAGAATAGCCATCCGCAATCCATGAAAAATTTACGGATGGCCATAACTATCCGCTTAACCGAGCTGTAGTGAAGCGGGCCCAAATTCTTCAAAATGAATGTTTTCGCTTTCAATGCCTCGGCTGGTCAAATACTGAAAATGCTTTGCGATAAAACCCGAAGGGCCACATAGGTAGTAGTTGGCTTTTTGCGGCAGATGCTCGGGATCTATTTTACCAAGATCCACCCAACCCGGTAGATTGTACTTATCGCTCTCCCGGAGTTCATCGTAGAAGGAGAAGCAGCTGATGTGCTCGTATTGTTCTTCCAGTGCCATGAGCCTTTCTTTAAATGCATGTAGCTCACTGTTTCTACAGCCATGGATCCAGGTGACTGCATTTTGTCCGTTGGTATTGACCAGCTGTTCCAGCATCGCCATCAATGGAGTCTGCCCGACTCCACCGCTGATAAACACATGCGGATATTTATTCTCCATCAGGTTAAAGGAACCAGTGGGTGCTGTCAATTCCAGCTGCTTACCTACTTGAAAGTATTGATGTAGGTAGTTGCTGACCATTCCTTCCGGTTTTCCAGCAGGAGTTTCTTTTTTAACAGAAATACGGAGGTATTGACCGTTACTGGCATCGGACAGACTATACTGCCGTGGTTGATATAGATGGAGTTCAGGTAGGTAAACGCGCACACTTACATACTGGCCGGCGCTATGTCTTGGAACTTTCCCACCGTCGGTCGGTGCCAGGTAAATCGATTGTATTTCTGCAGTCTCTGAAACGATTTTAACAATATTAAAAGGCTTCCAGCCTGTCCAGCCACCTTCATTTTGGACCATTTGATCATACATCTCTTTTTCGATGCCTATCATCAGATCAGCCAATTGAAAGTAAGCTACTTTCCATGCCGCTATAAGTTCTTCTGTAGCTGCATCACCCAGCACCTCGCGGATAGAGGCCAACAGATGCTTGCCTACGATCTGATAATGCTCGGGACGGATGTTAAGACTACTGTGCTTTTGTCCGATGTGTTTGATGGCAGATAAGAGTACCGTGGGATTGTCAATATGTTCTGCATAGGCCAATACTGCCGTAGCTAAGGCAGTCTGTTGTTTTGCATTTTGCTGATTGCCCATATTGAAGATATGCTTAAGCTCAGGATTGTGGGTAAACATGCGTTTGTAAAAATAGCTGGTTAGCGCGACACCGTGCTCTTTCAAAACGGGTATGGTTCCTTTGATTAAATCTTTCTGTGTTTCGGTGATCATAATAAAATATTTAAATACCTTTTTGTCTTTTATTTTTTTAAAAAAAAGGAATGAAATGTGATTTAACCTCTTTTAGAGGTTATTATTACTCCTTGATAGGATACATTTGCAAATGACTATCGAAAACAAAAATAGAAAAATTTAATAAAAGACAAAAATATCTTTTATTAAATTTTAAACGAAAACCGATACCGGATATATGGCTAACTGCCGGGCTCTATTGATTCAAAATAGGCTAATTGCCTTTGCTGAATAGGATAACTATTCCCAAGTTTTCAGGTTTTTAGCATAAAATGTCCATTCCGGAGTTTTGATTACGTCCTTGTCGATATCATACCAAGGGCTTAATTGTGGATCATTCCAATTATTCAAAAGCTGTATTTCCTGCGCGGGCATATAGCTTTGGGCGAGTAGTACGATTGTCTTGCCTTCCTTATTTTTTGCGAGATCAACGACGATAATCGCATGGCCAATGGGCGAGCCTTTCTGTATGAAAGTGTCTCCGATTTTGACTGCCTTCGTTGTTTTTACATTAGGTAATTCGTCATGTAAAGAAGCTGTATTGGCATAGGCAAAGATATACTCCATGTATTTCCAGTATTTTGCATAAGAATAGTCTCCTTTGACATAATTTGTATAACTGCGTGGCTTTCCATCCGACAGGAAGTTAAATTTAATGTCTCGATACCTTTTTTGTTGATAGAGGTAATCGGCGCGTAAGCGCATTACGGCATCGGCGCATTGATGGAGGTCGCGTTTACCAATATCCAGTTTGATAACACTATTGTAGATGTTGTTCCTGGGCTTAATTTTTCCATTATAATAACGGACCTCATGGTCTATCGGGTAGAGCGGAAGGTTTTCCAGAAAACTGCCAAAGTCTTTTGTGGTATAAGGGAGTCTTTCAAAACCACTGGGTAATGAAATTCTTGTTTTGACAGTCATTCCTGTGGGGGCAATAAACGCCTCAGTATGCTCAGCAGCGGTCTGGTCTTTGGGCTGCGATTGTGATATAGCCGAACTTGGCTGTCCACAGCCAATGAGTGCTTGTAGAGATAGTACAGCTAATAATAAATATGTTGTAGTCATATCGGGTTTTTTAGTCAATGTTTACTGCTCTACTAAGGTAACTAAAATTCAGCAGAGTGCCGAAATCGGGGCCGCCCGCTGCATTGTCCCGCATTATCCATTATTTTAAGGAGCATGGGGATAAATTTGCAACAGTAGGGGGTCTTGGAAAATTTAATTTACCTGTTTCCACAACGTTTTTCTGGCGTCAACTGATGTATTTCGTGCTGTTCAAATCAGTGCGAAAAGCCATTAAAGGTGAATGGAATACCTGAGGTACATTGAAACGTACCGGCGGTGTGAAGGAAGTGATCATAACTGCATAGTGTCCATGTCTTGGTTGTACTCTATTTTCTAAGTAAATTAGAACGGGCGTCTGTTTTCCTAAGAATCATTGACAATAGATGCCCAAAATAAAATACAACGGATATGAAGATACTTTCAGCTGCCCAGATGAGCTGGGTAGATCAGCAGACCATGAAAGATCAGGAGGTAAGCAGCCTTGACCTGATGGAACGGGCGGCAACAACTGTTTTTGATGAAATAAAGCAGTTATACCCACGTTTGGCGCATCATACGTTTTATATTTTCTGTGGTAAAGGCAATAACGGGGGCGACGGATTGGTATTGGCCAGGCTCCTGGATCAGCAGCAGGCTCAAGTCAATGTGTATTTAGTTGATGCGATGGATTATTCAACCGCTAATTTGGCGAATCAAAAACGCCTGCCTGCCCACCTTATTCAGAAGATTAGTCCCGACACTCAGGTTCATATTCCTGCTGGGGCAATCGTCTTGGATTGCTTGTTCGGTTACGGACTGAAACGTCCGCTTGCCGAAGAATGGCGTAGCCTTATCACTGGTATTAATTGTTGTACCGGGCCAATTTATGCAATAGATATGCCTTCAGGGCTGTTAAGTGACGGGCCAACAGCAGCTGAGGCCCCCGTCATACAAGCAGATGTGGTGTATACATTCCAGTCACCTAAACTGGGATTGTTAATGCCCGGTAATAGCAGGTGGGCCAAAGCATTCCGTGTATTGGATATCGGGCTGAGCAGATCTGCTCTTGAGCAGGTTGATACCATATTTCATTATATTGATTTGGCATTGTTAGGCCCGTTCTACCGGAAACGGAATAAATTTGACCATAAAGGGACGTTTGGGCATAGCCTGATTATTGGTGGCAGCAGGGGAAAGATGGGTGCGGTGCAATTGGCACTGAAAGCAGCTCTGCGCTCGGGATGCGGGCTGGCTTCTGCTTATATTCCTTCCTGTGGATATACCAGCATTCAAACGGCTGTCCCTGAAGCGATGGTAATAAGTGATCCCGAAGAAGAAATGATTACGCAGTTTCCCGATACTCCTACCTTTCAGTCTATTGGTGTCGGAATTGGTATGGGGACGGCACAGTATACGATTGATGCTTTCAAGGTATTTATTATGCAGGGGCTTGATACTGCTTTGGTATTGGACGCTGATGCATTGAATATACTGGCACAGGATCGCGACTTATGGCAATTTGTTCCGAAGGGCAGTATATTGACTCCGCATCCGAAAGAGCTGAGCAGGATACTGGGAACTTGGCAGAATGATTTTGAAAAACTTGAGAAAGTGAAGGCCTTTGCGGAGGAATACCAGCTTTATATTTTGATAAAAGGTGCCAATAGTGCAATCGTTACTCCTGATGGCACAGTCTATTTCAATAGCACGGGCAATGTGGGGATGGCTACGGGGGGAAGCGGAGATATTTTGACAGGGATATTGACAGCTTTGCTAGGCCAGGGCTATTCTTCGCAGGAAACCTTGATTATGGGGGTATATTTACACGGCAGGGCGGCGGATATTGCGGTGCAGACGCTAGGCGTTTATTCTTTATTACCTTCGGATATCATTAGTCACCTCCCCGCTGCATTCTTAGAACTGGAGAAACAGTTATGACGGATTGGTATATTGAACAGGTATTTGCGGCTCGTACCTGGAAACTTCGAAAGGAAGTTTTTAGTTCAAAAGGGAATCTGTCGGAGGTCATGCTGGACGGGGATTTTGAGGCATCTCATTTTGCGGCATACAGTGAAAACGAAGTTGTCGGTGTGCTCAGCCTGAGGCGTTCAGAAAACGATTATGAAATTCTTTATTTTGCTGTCCATCCCGATTTTAGGAGACGGGGAGTGGGCAGTGCCTTGCTGCGTTATACAGTGCAATTTATCAAAACCTTCAATGGTCATCGTCTTTTTGTTCAGATGGATGTGGAGCATCAGCATTTTTGGACACGAAATGGATTTGTTCCGGTGAAAGAATCGGGTAAGCCGGACCGATTTCGAAAAATAGTCTGAGCAGGCATTTAACAATAAGTTTTGACTAACCTCAGGTCCTCATTTCCAGCGGCGGTCTTTATGCTGCCTAAATGTTGGTGTAATCAATCTGGTCTGCCGCTGTAATCGGGCGGATGACGCGACATGGATTTCCTGCCGCAATGACATCAGCAGGGATATCTTTTGTAACCACCGAACCGGAGCCAATTACCGAATTTCTTCCGATACGTACACCGGGGTTGACCACTACTTGTCCGCCGATCCATACATTGTCTTCGATAACGATAGCTGCGGAAAATTCCCAACCCTGATTTCTTGTTTCAAAATAAATCGGATGACCTGCAGTAAAAAGACTGACGTTTGGCCCGAACAGGACATTTGCACCAATTGTCACAGGTGCGCCGTCCAAAATGGTGCAGTTGTAATTGCTGTAAAAGTTCTCACCAATGGAGATGTTATAGCCATAATCGCAACGAAACGGTGGTTCCAGAAAGAAACGGCTACCTGTCGTTTTAAATAGCTTTTGAATGATCTGCTTTCTGAATTTGATCTGTTTGGGTTCGGAGTCATTGAAACGTTTGAGCTCTTCTTTCGCAAATTGCCTCTCTTTAAATAGTTGTCCATCCGTATCGATATAAGGGATGCCCGCAATCATTTTCTCCTTTGGTGATTTCATTCAGTCAATATTTTTGATCTCGCGCAAATATACGGGAAGTTTTTTTTAGGCACTACATGGACAGTTAAAATTAAACTGTCGTTTATGGGCTGAATTTATTCTTTCTGGATGAAATAATATGCTCTTTACAAACAATTTGCTACTGAGAAGCATTTAGATAATGGAACACACAGAATGCTATTGTCTTCACGGAAGGCTTTTATTCAAAACAATCATTTCAATGAAAATCGCTTATATCAGTACCTATTTACCCAAAGAATGTGGTATCGCAACCTTCACTTCAGATCTGCTGCATGCAGTGGCCCTACACAATCAGGATCTGACCCAGCACGTTATTGCCGTTGCTGATCGAGATTATCTTTATCCAAGTGAAGTGGTTTTTACCATTGACCAGCACCATCAGCTTTCCTACATCGAAGCTGCCAACTACATCAATGACAATGGTTACGACTGCGTCGTACTTGAACACGAATATGGTATTTTCGGAGGGAATAGCGGTATGTATATTCTTTCGCTCATTAATGCGCTTCATATTCCGCTGTTGGTAAATTTTCATACCATTCTGGAGAAACCGAATGTCGACGAGAAGGCGATCTTGATAGAATTGGTCAAACGCGCTTCCATCGTTGTTGTCATGAGCAATTACGCGATTACACTGTTGAAATCTGTCTATCGTGTCAATACCGCAAAAGTGAGGCTCATCCATCACGGGGTACCTGAGTTTCGCCTTAGTCAGGAAGAAGCCAAAGCGCAGGTGGGGCTTTCAGGTAAAAAGATTTTATTGACTTTCGGGTTCATCGGACGGAATAAGGGAATTGAAACCGTAATTGAGTCTCTTGACGAGGTGGTTAAAGACGAACCTGATCTTTTGTATTTGATCGTTGGGAAGACGCACCCCAATGTACTGGCCCATTCCGGAGAAGAATACCGTGATTATCTCAAGAGCTTGATTGATGCATATAATTTGGAAGAACATGTGCAATTTGTCAATTCTTTTGTCAGCCAGTTGGACCTCGTTACCTACCTGTCGGCCTGCGATGTGTATGTGACTCCTTATGTCAACGAAGCGCAAATCACTAGCGGAACACTATCTTATGCCATCGGGGCGGGGGCTGCAGTGGTATCTACGCCCTATTGGCATGCCAAAGAGCTGTTGGCAGATGGTCGTGGCGTACTGGTAGACTTTAAAAATCCTGTCCAGATGGCGAGGACCTTGACGGCATTATTTAGCAATCAGGAATACCGTATGACCCTGCGCGACAATGCCCGAAACTTTGGTAGGGAGATGACCTGGCGAAATATCGGACTTCGCTACACCCGGCTTTTGGATAAGGTAGTGCCTTCACTGGATGGTTTCAAAGAAAATGTCACTTTTTCTAAAGATGAAATGCCCAAGTTCAGCTGGAAGCATATCGATCGGCTGACCAACCAGGTTGGTATTTTGCAGCATGCGACCTATTCGTTGCCCAATTACAAAGAGGGGTATTGCCTGGATGACAATGCGCGTGCACTATTGGTCACTTTATTGGCACAGCGTGACTTTTCAGATAAAAGACTAGACCGTCGTATCTCCACCTATCTGAGTTACATCTACTATCATCAGCGGGAAGACGGGCTGTTTCATAATTTCATGAGCTTTCAGCATAATTTTCTCGATGAAGTCGGATCAGAGGATTCTTTTGGCCGAACGATCTGGGCTTTGGGGGTACTGCTCCGGGAAACAAAGCTGACAAGCTATTATCAGTTGGGGCATGAACTGTTTTTTAGATCTGTGCCAAATTTTCGTCAGCTGCGGTCCAATCGGGCCATTGCATATACCATACTCGGTATCGCGGAGTATTTGCATCATCAGTCGAATGACGAAGTCATGATCGAATTGATGCGGGAACTGGTCGGCAAGTTGATGCGGGAATATGAGGCAAGTTCGGATGACAACTGGCAATGGTTTGAGGCTGTACTGGCCTATGACAATGCTATTTTGCCTTATGCTTTACTGACAGCCTATCCATTTCTCAACGATGAGGCAGTGAAACAATTGGGCTTATCGACCCTGACATTTCTGGAGAGCATTACCGTTCAGAATGGCGCTCTTTCGCTGGTCGGCAATCAGGACTGGGCAAAACAGGGAAAACACATCAGCAAATTCGGTCAGCAGCCGCTTGATGTCACAGCGATGGTGTTTATGTACCGCGAAGCATTTCGTCTGACTAACAAAAAGGTCTATTTTGCCCGTATGATTGCTTCATTCCGCTGGTTTTTAGGTGAGAATGATCTAAAGCTTGGACTTTACGACGAAGAAACCAAAGGCTGCTGCGATGGCCTTGAATCTTATGGAATCAATAGAAACCAGGGGGCCGAAAGCACCCTGTGTTTCTATCTTGCCTATATTATCGTTTACGGTGCTTTTATTGATAGCGCTCAGGATTCAAAATAGCAAGCAGCAAGTCTTCCAGGTTGATTGTCGCATAGGTGGATGCATAGTCAGACATCGCGTAAGGCAAAATCAGCTGTTCATTATGAACCAGTGCACCACAGGAATAAATGACGTTAGGGACGTAGCCTTCGCGCTCCTCGTCATTGGGAGTCATCAAGGGGCTGTGAAGACGGCCTATTTCCACATGCGGGTTGTCCAGGTCCAGTAAGGCTGCGCCGAGGACATACTCGCGCATCGGGCCGACGGCATGTGTCAGGATCAGCCAGCCGTACTTGGTCTCTATCGGCGATCCGCAATTGCCTATCTGCACATATTCATAGGCATATTCAGGTTGCTGAATCCTAATCGCTGTTTCCTGCCAGATATTGATGTTATTGGAATAGGCGATATAGTTGTTTTCACCATCAATACGGCACAGCATCGCATACCTGCCGTTGATTTTTCGGGGAAAGAGTGCTGCGCCTTTATTGGCGATCTCCCCATAGATCGGTTTTACCTTGAAATGGTAGAAATCTTTGGTGGTCAAAAGCTTGGGGAGTATGCTGAATCCGTCGTAGGCCGTGTAGGTCGCATAATAGATGCTTTCTCCTTTTTCATCCTTAAACTGTACAAAACGAGCGTCCTCGATGCCTCTTTTTTCTGTATCCGCAATCGGGAAGATGACCCGTTCGGAAATGGAGGTGTCCAGTGAAAATGTCATTTCATAATGGGATGAGGCCAGCCATAGTGCCTGTTGTAAAAAGGTGATGTTTTCGAGGTTTTCTTCGCTATCCCGTCTGACCTCGTCTATATAACGCTTGAGTTCCTCATAAGTAAACGTTGCTGTCAATTTTTGCTCAAGCTTCATTTTCACTTCCGTAGGTTCGGCATGGAGCTCGTTCATCTTTTTTAAGAAGGACTCCTTATGATAACGGTGGTTTTTGACCTGAATTGGTTTGTCTAGCAAATTACCGATATAATCTATATGGATATTATTATCCAGGTCAAGCGTTCCGGCGCGAAAAACAATCGAAGATACATGGCCTTCACCCGTGGCCCTAAAGCTCAGTATGACCCGTTTTTCACCTTTAAAGAGCTCGGTCTGATCCGGGTGTTCTACAATGGAAGGATTAAAAAGCGCTGCGGATTCAATGGAATACTCCATCGTAAAGTATGAACCGATCAACAGCTTGTCCAATTGGCTGAGTTTATCTTTCGGAAAAGGAACTTTCTCC
This sequence comes from Sphingobacterium sp. UBA7625, assembly GCF_002484085.1. Lineage (NCBI taxonomy): Bacteria > Pseudomonadati > Bacteroidota > Sphingobacteriia > Sphingobacteriales > Sphingobacteriaceae > Sphingobacterium > Sphingobacterium sp. UBA7625. Next base: position 31,120 of record NZ_DLJD01000036.1, on the reverse strand, counting down.
AGTAAATGGCTCACTCGTTCAAAATTACGTTCAAAAATGTTGATAATGCTACGATGTCTTTTTGTATAGCTACGGAGAATCTGACCAAAAACCTCTTTGCGCTCGGATTCGCTCAGTCCCAGGGTGCGTTTGATGACCTTGACGGTACGCTCGTCACCGAGAGAGAAAAATCTGGCTAATACCCTTTTCTTGTCCGGTTTGAAATAAATGTCTTTTCGATCTACTTTTACAGGTTTATGCATTTCAGCGTTTTTCAAGTTTACACGCTATAAGAACGATCAGCGGCGGGTTTTTGTTTTTATAAGCTTCGGATAAAGACAGGATATGTTGTAAAAATGGAGTAACTTTGACAGATACAAATTTTTAGATATGGCTGAAAATAGTTTAGATAAATTAGAACCAAAAGCAATTTGGAAAAATTTTGCTGCCCTGAATGCTGTTCCACGGGCCTCGAAAAAAGAGGAACGTGTCATTTCATTTATGGTAGATTTCGGAAAATCACTGGGATTAGTGACCAGCGTGGACGAAATAGGGAATGTGCTGATCAAGAAACCTGCAAGTGCGGGTATGGAAGACCGCAAGACAATCGTATTGCAGTCGCACTTGGATATGGTTCACCAAAAGAATAACGATACCGTTTTTGACTTCGATAATGAAGGGATCAAAATGTATGTGGACGGCGATTGGGTAAAAGCCGAAGGAACCACTTTGGGGGCAGATAACGGTCTGGGGGTTGCGACCATCATGTCCATTTTAGAATCAGCGGAAATCGTTCATCCGGCTATTGAAGCCTTGTTTACCATCGACGAAGAAACCGGAATGACTGGGGCGTTAGGATTAAAAGGCGGTGTCCTGTCGGGTGAGATCCTATTGAACCTCGATACTGAAAATGACAATGAGATCGACATTGGCTGTGCGGGTGGTATTGATGTTACAGCAACACAATCCTATGCAGCAGAGGCGTGCCCTTCAGATGCCATATCTTTTGAACTTACGGTAAAAGGATTGCATGGCGGGCATTCAGGTATGGATATCCATAAGGGCTTTGCAAATGCCAATAAAGTGATGAACCGACTTTTGTTTAAGGCCAATGAACGCTATGGATTACGTATTGCGTCTTTATTGGGCGGCAGCCTTCGCAATGCGATCCCAAGAGAAAGCGTAGCCAAAGTTGTCATAAATAAAGACAAATCGCCTGCATTCGTTGCGGAACTGACACAATTGGCACAGGAAATCAAATTTGAATTTGCCACGACCGAGCCCCTGATGGAAATCGTCGTACAGCCAAGCGATGCAGTTCATGCCACCGTTGTTCCTGTCCGTGTACAGGAGAATTTAATCAATTGCGTTTATGCTGCATTGAACGGTGTGTACCGTGTCAGTGCGGATTTCGAGGACCTGGTCGAAACATCCAACAATATTGCTAAAGTTGAAGTGGGGGATGGGCAGATAGCTATAAAATGTTTGACCCGTTCTTCGGTCGAAACTTCCAAGTTTGATCTGGCACATTCTTTACAGGCAGCCTTTGAATTAGGTGGTTTTGCCGTGGCATTCTCCGGCAGTTATCCAGGATGGGCGCCCAACCCGAATTCCGAAATCTTGGAGCTGCTTAAATCCATTTATATGAAACAACATGGCGAGGCTCCGGAAGTTGTCGCCTGTCATGCCGGATTAGAATGTGGCATATTGGGCACAAACTACCCTGGTATGGACATGATTTCCTTTGGACCCACGATATTGGGTGCACACTCACCGGCAGAACGTGCTTCCATATCTTCTGTTCAGAAATATTGGCAATTTGTGCTCGAAATACTAAGAGAGATTCCACGTAAATAAGATACTATTATATATTGTGACAATAGCTGCTTAGACGATCGTATCAACATACGAAGGGCTGTTTAAAAAAGTTGATGTGTACCCTAGAGGTTTTTACCTATATCCCGGGATATATCAACGATTTGGACAGCCCTTTCTTTTACAGCTGTACTCACCCCCAAGTGCCGAGGATTCAGGCCATGTCACCGTTCTTTATCCATTAAACGCACTTAAAAAAACACCTTGGTTATGATGCCCTTCTTTAGCAATATCCTCAATTATTTTTTTGTCTTCCTTGCAGAAAACGAAAAATAATTGTACTTTCAGGATGAAAAAATGATTTACTAGACCAAAATTTTATTAAATCTCTCCTATGAGGGATTGACCTAATATTGATATAATGACCATAATCCTCATTGTAATCAGCATTTGTTTGCTCATCCTCTGCATTACTTATTTTAAAATTAATGCGTTTCTTTCGTTTTTATTGGTTTCGATTCTTAGCGGACTGTGTTTGGGCATTGCACCGGATCAGCTGGTCGGTACCGTCGAAAAAGGGATCGCGGGCGTTATGGGTAGCCTGACCCTGATTATCGTGCTGGGTGCCATGTTGGGCAAGATTGTCGCCGAGAGTGGTGCAGCCGAAATCATTGCTGTACAGATGGTCCGACTAATGGGGGAGAAATACCTGCAATGGGGATTGATGCTAACGGGCTTCGTAGTGGGGATTCCCTTGTTCTATGGGGTTGGTTTCGTACTGTTGGTACCCCTGATTTTTTCGGTCTCCTATCGGTACAAATTGCCGGCCGTGTACATTGGCTTACCCATGTTGGCTGCATTATCGGTAACACATGGATTTATTCCACCCCATCCTTCACCTGTTGCATTGGTGGCACTTTTTCATGCAGATATGGGGCTGACATTGATTTATGGTCTTTTGATCGCTATTCCGGCGATTGTATTAGGAGGACCTATTTTCGGCCGCCGCCTGCGGAATATGCTCCCGAGTCAAGAATCAATCTTTCGGCAGGAAAAAACAGTTGATCAACAGGCGTATAAGCAGCCTACCGTTGTTACCAGCTTGGCAGTAGCCTTGTTACCTGTCCTATTGATTATTTTATTTACCCTTATACCTTATATATACCATACCGATGACACGACAGTACAGCGCTGGCTGAAATTTATAGGCAGTCCAACAGCCGTGATGGTCATTGCTATAGTTATAGCCACCTACTTATTGGGGTTGAAACTTGGCCGATCCATGGTCAAAGTTATGTCAATCTATGAGTCGGCCGTCAGGGATATCGCAGTGATCCTGCTGATCATTGCCGGATCGGGCGTATTCAAACAGGTCATGGAAGATAGCGGCGTGAGCTTGTTGTTGGCCAATACCTTACAGCAGCTTCCGATTTCACCCTTGCTACTAGCGTGGTTAATTACCGCGGTCATAAGAGGTTGCGTGGGGTCGGCAACAGTTGCCGCACTGACAGCTGCGGGCGTTTTATTGCCGATTGTTACAGCGGGCAAGGTTGACCCCAATCTGATGGTATTGGCAATCGGGGCCGGAAGCCTCATGTTTTCCCATGTCAACGATGCGGGCTTCTGGCTGTTTAAGGAGTATTTTGGCCTGAGTGTCAAGGATACTTTATTTTCCTGGTCGATTATGGAAGCCATCGTTTCCATTGTCGGGCTTGTCGCTGTTTTGCTATTGCAAATTATTTTATATTAGCTCATATATTTTTAAACATTAAAATCATTCACGATGTACAACGCAGATGAACAATTCGAAAAATTAGGTTTGACACTACCACCGGCACCGGCACCTAAAGGTGTATATAAACCCTACGTTATCGATGGCAAGTATCTTTATCTTTCTGGACACGGACCGGTACAGGACGATGCTTCCCTGATTATTGGACGGATTGGTAGCGATATCAGCCCCGAGGATGGAAAACTTGCGGCCAGACAAGTGGGATTGACCATGTTATCGACAATCAAAACTAATTTGGGCTCCTTGAATAAAATTAAACGGGTTATTAAAGTATTGGGTATGGTCAACTGTACATCCGATTTTCTGTATCATCCCGGGGTAATCAATGGCTGTAGTGAGTTGTTCGCAGCGGTATGGGGGGAGGAAAATGGAATCGGTACACGTAGTGCGGTCGGATTTGGCTCTTTACCGGATAATATCCCTGTTGAAATAGAAGCGCTATTCGAGTTATATTAATCGGTGGATTATGGAAAATTGGTATCGGGTACAAAATGCGGATCAGGTAGATTCCCCGGCACTGCTGGTGTATCCTGATCGTATTGTTCGGAATATAGAAAGGGCACTGAAATTTGTCAATGGGGATGCCGGCCGTTTACGGGCACATATCAAAACCAACAAATGTAGGGAGGTCTGTCAGTTATTGTTGGACAGCGGGATCAGCAAATTCAAATGTGCGACCATCGCTGAAGCCGAACTTCTTGGTATGGTCGGAGCGAAGGATGTTTTATTGGCTTATCAGCCAGTAGGACCAAAGATAGACCGTTTGCTACATTTGATCGAAGCATTTCCCAATACACATTATGCTTGTCTGGTAGACAATGCCGATTCAGCGCATGAGCTATCAGCGCGAGGGCTGCAAAATGGCAGGCCTCTTGCAATTTACATCGATGTTAATGTCGGTATGGGACGTACCGGGACTTCTATCGCCCAAATAGAGCGTCTTGTGCTTGATATTCAGTTACTGGATGGCATTCATTTGATGGGTGTACATGGCTATGATGGACATATTCATGATAAAGATCATCAAGTTCGTGAACAACAAAGCCAGCAGGCATATCGTGTACTTGAAATGGCCTATCTGATGGCGCAGGGTTCTACTTCTACACCGCTGACAAAGGTGATCGGCGGATCACCCAGTTTTCCGTTCCATGCCGAACGTGACGATGTGGAATGCAGTCCCGGAACCTTTGTGTTCTGGGATTTTGGTTACGCCGAAAATTATGCCGAACAGGACTTTCTGGTAGCCGCTGTGTTGCTGACACGTGTTGTTTCCATCGTGGATCATAAGCATCTGTGTCTGGATCTGGGTTACAAGTCCGTTGCAAGTGAATCGCCGCAGCCCCGTGTCAAATTTTTTGACCGGCGGATCGAAACGATCAAAATGCAGAGTGAGGAGCATCTTGTCGTTGAAGTGCGGGACAGTACCGATTTTAAGATTGGCGATGAGCTATATTGTGTGCCACGGCACATCTGTCCGACAGTCGCCTGTTATGACGAGGTGCAGGTAGTTGATAAAGGAGCTGCTGATCGGGTCTGGAAGGTATTGGCTCGAAGTAAAAAGATAAATTATTGATATGTACGAATTTGAAATGCCTTTTGTGGTTGATGCACACCTCGATTTGAGCATGAACGCCATGGAATGGAACCGGGATCTCCGGCTGCCCATTCAGGAATTGAACCGGCGGGAGGAGGGTATGAACGATAAACCCGACCGGGCAAAAGCGACGGTTACTTTTGACGAACTACGCAAGGGGAATATCGGTATGGTCGTGGCAACGCAGATTGCGCGCTTTGTTCGCCCCGATAGTCCATTGCCAGGCTGGTATTCAGCAGAGCAGGCCTGGGCGCAGACACAGGGACAATTAGCCTGGTACAAGGCCATGGAAGCTGACGGGCACATGAAGATGATCAAAACAAAGGCCGATTTGGATCAACATCGTGCATTGTGGGCTCAGGGAACGGATCATTCAAATAAGCCCATCGGTTACTTGTTGAGTCTGGAAGGTGCCGATTCTTTGGTTGATGTCAGTTATGTGGAAGTCGCCTATAATTATGGTTTGCGGGCGATCGGCCCGGCGCATTATGGGCCGGGGAGGTATGCGAATGGAACCGATTCCTCCGGTAAGCTCAATGCGCAAGGGGTGCAGTTATTGAAGGAAATGGAACGATTGGGCATGATTCTGGATGCCACACATCTCAATGACGATGCTTTTTGGGATGCCATGGGACAGTATGGCGGTGCGATCTGGGCCAGCCACAACAATTGCCGGAAGTTTGTGGATCACAATCGGCAGTTCAGCGATGAGATGATCAGGATTTTAGTGGACAAGGGAGCTGTTATCGGTGTAGCTTTGGATGCCTGGATGATGGTGCCCAACTGGGTGCGCGGTACATCTGACCCGAAATCCAGCAACTGCTCGATGGAAATTATGGCCGATAACATCGATCATATCTGCCAATTGGCTGGTAATGTCAATCATGTTGGCGTAGGAAGTGATTTAGATGGAGCGTTCGGCCGGGAGCAATGTCCTTATGATCTGGAGACCATTGCTGATATCCAAAAGGTTTTTGGCTTATTGAAGCAGCGCGGGTACAGCGATGCTGATCTGACAAAAATTGCCAGTCAAAACTGGTTGGATTTTATGCGGAAGGCCCTGCCGGAGTAATAAGAGGGCAGCAGCTTCAAGTTAACTATTTGATGACAGAAAAAAGGGATTACGGTAAGCAGATCGTTACAATAGGGCCTGCTTACCCGATAGATATGTCTTCGAAATAAATGATATATTCGTAAACAGAAACAATTCTAAACCGTTATGACGCTTACCTTACGCCTCCAGTTATCCCTGATGATGTTTTTGGAATATTTTATCAAAGGAGCCTGGTTTGTTACTTTAGGTACCTATCTGATCAAATCCCTGAATGCATCGGGAATGGAAGTTGCTAATATATTTTCTACGCAGTCGCTGGGTGCAGTATTTGCCCCTTTTTTTGTTGGTTTTGTCGCAGACCGTTATTTTAATGCGGAGCGGGTGCTCGCGGTTTTACACCTCTTGGGGGCGGCTTTGCTTTATGGGATGTCTCAAGCACCCGATGCCAGCCATTTTTACCCCTACGTCTTTGTCTATTTTATGGCCTATATGTCGTCACTTTCGCTTTCCAATGGTATTGCTTTTCGACATATCGCGGATGCTAAAAAGTATTTCCCGGGGATCCGGGTATGGGGAACAATCGGCTGGATCTGTTCAGGTCTTGTGATCAGCTATCTATTCCGCTGGGATAGTCCCGAGGCAATAAGCCGGGGAGCCTTGCATAATACCTTTATTATGGGTGCTGTCTGTTCCGTGCTTTTGGCGCTATTTAGCTTGTTTCTTCCTAAAACTCCACCGCAGATACGGGTAAAAGATGAAAAATTTGATTTTGGAAAAGCCATCGGGCTGGATGCGCTGGGGCTGTTAAAACAAAAGAGTTTCTTGATCTTTTTTGTTACGGCCATAGTGATCTGCATTCCGATTTCGTTTTATTACCAAAATGCCAACCCCTTTTTGGTCAATGTCGGTATGCCCAATCCTACTGCAAAAATGGCATTGGGGCAGTTTTCAGAAGCGATCTGTTTGCTGTTGATTCCATTTTTCTTTAGACGTTTAGGGTATAAGAAAATGATTTTATTGGGTATTGCCGCATGGGCATTACGATACCTGTTCTTTGCTTTTGGGGATGGACAGGAAAAGGCCTTTCTGCTTATCTTTGGTATCGTTTTACATGGAATCTGTTATGATTTTATGTTTGTCGTCGGGCAGATCTATACCGATCGGATTGCAGGAGAGAAATATAAAGCTTCGGCGCAGGGACTGATTACGATTGCAATGTATGGTGTGGGGATGCTGATTGGATTCTGGGTTGCCGGTGGGGTTTCAGATTACCTCAAAGTGGTCTATGCTGATCAATTCTGGGAGTACCTATGGTTTATACCGGCAGGAATTTCATTTTTCTGTCTGCTGCTGTTTGCTGTTTTTTTCAAAGAAGAAAAAACGGTTGAGACAGTAGAAGATATAAAGTAATTCTAGCAAAGTAGCGAAAAAGGCTGCTCCAACGCTGAACTGGCCTTCAAAAGTACTTATTTTACTTTTGGGGATCATTCCGGTTTTTTGAACAGCCTTTTTTCTAAAATAGGGGCTAAATAGGCTTGTTTAAATCATATTAAACCATTGCTGATATTTTTCACCAATAAAAGGAAGGGCTTTTTTCTCGCCCGAGAATGCCGCAATTAAACCCAATATAAGAGCTATCAGTAAGATTATACCGACAACACTCATAATTATTCCACCAATACCCGGGATAAAGCGCAACAAGCCCAATGCAATTCCTGTGACGGTAATGCCGATACTCTGTCTGATGTGGAACTGACCTAAAGAAGTCTTTTCCTTATTGTTCATGATGATGGCTGCAATCAGACCGATTAGGGTTAAATAAGAAATGATAGCAACGGTCTTACCGTCATTTGATGATGTGCTGTGCACTTGGTTTCTCTCCATGATACTTATACAATAAAAAGTTTGCTATAAATGTATAAGGCAAATGTAGAAGAGATAATCCCCGTTTTCATTAGCTGAATTCAGGGATATTTAATTTTTTGCAGTGTTATCGCTATTATTTTTTGACTCCTGAGCTTATCCTTCTACGCTTTCCAGCAGTTGTTTCTCATGGAGTTCAAAGTATTCACCTCTTTTCTCCATTAATTCAAGGTGTGTGCCCTGTTCGACAATTTCACCCTGATCCATGACAAGGATATGGTCTGCATTTTTGATGGTCGAAATCCGGTGGGCAATAAAAATACAGGTTTTGCCCTTCATGATGCGACTCAATGAGCGTAAGATGGTTTCCTCGGTTTTGGTGTCCACGGCAGATAAGCAGTCATCAAAGATCAATACGTTTGGTTCTTTTACCAGTGCCCTGGCAATGGAAACCCGTTGTTTTTGACCGCCCGAAAGCGTGATACCACGCTCTCCCACAGCCGTTTCAAAGCCTTCGTCAAAAGCGATGATATTGTCATACACGGCTGCGTCCTTGGCCGCCTGTTCGATCTGTTCCTGCGTGAAATGATCCAGTCCGAAACCGATGTTATTGGCAATTGTATCTGAAAATAAGAATACATCCTGAGGGACAAAGCCAATTTGCTGACGTAGATTTTTGAAATTGAGATCCTTTAATGCGATACCGTCGTATTGAATATTGCCTTCGTCTATATCATACATGCGTAGCAGTAGGTTGGCCAGCGTAGATTTTCCGGAACCAGTTTTTCCAATAATAGCCAATGTTTTTCCGATAGGAACTCGGAAGGAGATATTTTTAATGGCTTGAATACCCGTTTCAGGATAGGTGAATGAAATATTGTCTACCTTGATTTCACCTGCGATTTCTTTATCTATTTTGCCATTGGCAATCGGCGATTGGGTTTCAAGGAACTCATTGATCCGTTTTTGTGATGCCGCGGCACGTTGTACCAGCGAGGTCACCCATGCTAAAGACATGGCCGGAAAGGTCAATTGATTGACATAGATAATAAATTCGGCGATGTTTCCGGCAGTGACCGTTCCCTTGGCAACTTCAATGCCGCCGATATAGATGGTGATGACGGTGCTGAGACCGATCAGCAATAAGATAAGCGGAAAGAAAACAGCCTGTACCTTAACCAGGTCCAGTGCTGTGTTGCGGTAGATCGTACTTTCCTTTTCAAAAGCCTGCATTTTGTTCTGCTCCCGGGTATAGGTCTTGATGACACGGATACCTGCAAATGTTTCCTGAACAAAAGAGGATAGGTTTGCCAGCTGTTTTTGGATTTTTAAGCTGCGCTTATTGATGATTTTATTGACAAAAAGGATGATGACCGATAAGACAGGTATCGGTGCCAACGCATACGTCGCAAGCCTTCCATTGACGCTATACATGGCATAGATGACCATAATGGACAGGACTACGGTATTAATGGCATACATTATGGCCGGCCCCAGATAATTACGTACCTGGTTGACATCCTCTGTTGCACGGCTCATTAGATCACCTGTATTGTTTTTGCGGAAAAAACCGAAATTCAGTTCCTGATAGTGGTTGTAAATCTCATTCTTAAGATCATACTCGATATACCGGGAGGTCAGAATAATGGTCTGCCGCATAAAGAACAGGAAAATACCGCGCAAGAGCGAGAGCAACAGGACGACAAAACCAAAGAATAGCAGGCTCGTGCCAAATACTTTGTAAATAAGTTCCTGTCTGTCAAAACCATCGAATAGCCGATAGAGGTAGATATTTTCTTGTACCAAGTCAAACGCTTCGCGAATTACTTTAGCGGGGAGTACCCCAAAGTAATTGGAAATGATAACGAAAATCACCCCCGGAATCAGTTTCCAGCGGTATTTATAAAAGTACTTATTTAAGTAGGCGAGATCCTTCATATTATGGGTACAAAAATAGGACTAATTCGTCAACTCTGCTTTATATTTCGATGAAATTACTGTCATTGGGAAATCAAATGTTAAGTCTTGGATAAAAAAAGATATTATGCACAACGAATAATTTTCCTACTTTTGCATCAAGTACCTTAAAAAATTAAAACAAATTAGAGTAGTACATTTTATGTCAACATCTCAAAATTCTATTTTTGAATTGATGAGCCAGTCTGGCCATCAAAACTTATTTTTCTGTAATGATGAATTAGTGGGCTTAAAAGCTATTGTTGCGATCCATGATACCACATTGGGTCCGGCAATAGGAGGGGTTCGTATGTTGCCATACGAAACGACAGAAGAAGCTATTGAGGATGCTTTACGTTTATCCAAGGCCATTACCTATAAATCCGCGATCACCGGATTGAACTTAGGTGGAGGAAGTGCTGTTATTATCGGTAATAGCCGTTTGGACAAATCTGAGGTTTTATTGCGCCGTTTGGGCCAATTTATTGAAGGATTGAACGGTAATTTCATTGCTTCTTTGGACGTAGGTACGACACAGCGTGATTTAGAATATATTTATACGGAGACTGACCATGTTGCCGGTTTGCCAAAAGCAATTCACGGCAGTGGGGTTGGCGATACATCAATTTTTGCAGCCCAAGGTGTTTATTTCGGTATTAAAGCTTGCTTGAAAGAGTTGTATGGATCGGAGAGTGTGGCAGGCAAAAAAGTTATTGTACACGGGGTAGGTAGTGTCGGAGAGCGATTGATCGCGATGTTACGTGAGGAAAATGCACGTGTGTATGTGAGCGACATCACTGAGGAGAAAATGCTTAAGGTGGCAACGAAATACAAAGCCGAGCCGATCCCATACAACGAAGTATTCGATCATGAGTTTGATGTCTATTCACCTTGTGCATTGGGCGGTACGGTAAATCCGGAATCGGCGAAAAAAATGCAATGTAAAATAATTGCCGGTTCGGCAAATAACCAGCTAAAAGATGAGGTAACCACAAGTACAATTCTTCATGAGCGAGGTATATTGTATGCACCGGACTATTTAATCAATGCAGGTGCGTTGATCAGCTGTTATTCAGAAATTCAGAATTATGGGGTGGATCACACAGAATTTGTGATCAAAAACATATATAATGCGACCAGAGACGTGTTGAAAAAATCAAAAGAAGAGAATATCTCTACTTTTGAAGCGGCTAATCGCATTGCGGAGAAACGGATCCAAGATATTAAAAAAATCAAAAGATAGTCTTCTTCCCAAAATCGTTCTTATTTATTAGTTTATAAAAAATCGTTCTTTAAAATTACTATGTTAAACAGGAGACACCTGAGGGTAAAAGTAGTGCAAACGCTTTATGCGTACAGTCTTACAGAAGACAAAGACATCAAAACATTTGAAAAAGCACTATTAAAAAATGTGGATGAGGTCTACGAGATGTATATCTGGACACTAAATCTATTGGATGAGGTATCCGATTATGTATTGATAGACGCAGAAGGCAGAGCCAACAAGTTTTTGCCGACTGAAAAAGACTTGTCCTTAACGACCAAGTTAAGTACAAATACTTTTATTGAGTCATTGAGACAAAATCCGCAATATGCCGAGGGAGTCAAAAAATATAAGATTTCATGGAGCTTTGACCCGGAAATCGTGCGTACGGTATTTTTGCAGCTAAAGGATTCTGAGGCTTATTTGGAATATTTACAGCAGGAGGACCGTTCTATCGGTACGGAAAAAGATATCATTAAGCATATCTTTAAAAAGATCATTTTGAAATCACCGGTTATCGAGCAGGTTTTTGAGGAGAAATTTATCAACTGGCCTGTCGATAAAGAAGTGTTGCAAGCATTGATCGCGAAAACTTTTAAGAACTTCAGTTCAGAAGATCCGCGTAAAAACAAACTTGCTGAAATCACCCAAAACTGGAATGATGACAGCGATTATGTGATTGCCTTATTGGGTAAGACAATTCGCAATACAAATGAGTATCAGAAACTGATCTCAGATAAGACCAAGAACTGGGAGTCAGATCGTATTGCTTTGATGGATACCTTGTTGATGCGTATGGCAATATGTGAATTGGTGAATTTTCCATCTATTCCAGTGAAAGTGACAATAAATGAGTATATTGAAATCTCTAAGGTATTCAGTACATTGAAAAGTAATACATTTATTAACGGTATCTTAGATAAAATATTAAGCGACCTGAACCAACAGGGAAGAATCCAGAAGGCAGGTCGTGGTTTAAGGGATTAAAGATCAATCAACAAATGAAGAACTTTAGTAAATATTCGGTCTTAGCTTTGGCATCGGTGCTTTTCTTTTCTTGTGGAAATTCCCAAAAAAGACAAGCAGAAACGGCTAAGACAGGAACTGAGGCAGTAGCCACAGACAGTCTTTCTAAAGCTGCGGCACAATTGGGTAAGGTAGAATTTGCCGAATCGGCTTTCGATTTTGGCCAGGTCAAAGAAGGTGCAGAAGTGAAACACACGTTCGTATTGAAGAATACGGGTGATGCGCCGGTTATTTTGTCCAAAGTGACCGCTTCTTGTGGTTGTACTCAACCTGAGTTTTCAAAAAGCCCCATTTTACCGGGAGGAACATCGGATATCCATGTGACTTTCAAGAGTGAGGGACAGGTAGGTAAGCAGCAAAAGATCATCACGATCCAATCAAATGCTTCCAATAGTATGACGACCGTCCAGTTAAAGGGTGAAGTATTAGCGAAATAACACATTATTAAACGATATAATAACAGATGAATACAGTATTATTACAAGCGGCAGGCGGAAGTAACATGATGAGTTTTTTACCAATGGTTTTGATCATTGTGGTATTTTATTTCTTCATGATCAGACCTCAAATGAAGAAGCAAAAAGACCATAAGAAATACATTGAAGAATTGGGTGTAAATTCTAAAATTGTTACCACTGCAGGTATCCACGGACGCATCGTAGAGGTATCTGACACGACTTTCTTGGTCGATGTAGGTTCAGGCGTGAGAATTCGTTTTGACAAGTCTGCCATTGCTTTAGATGCTTCAAAAGCCGCTAATGCAACGGAGAAAAGCGCATCATAAGGTTTTTCTTTAAAAAATTGAAAGCCAGTCTCCAAAAGGGACTGGCTTTGTTTATTTTATATTACCCCACAATAGATGGAATTTGAAAAGTTGTCGTACAAGGTATCCCATATACCAGCATACACATGGTAATCGTGGTTTTTTCGACTTATTCCATCAAATTGTAATGAGCAAGCCCCCTGTCTTACTTCAGCGATCGAAGTTCTCAAATGAGACTCCCCATACAAACCGACCAGCGCGATATTGATTTTGTAGATGCTATCTTCATAGTGTGCATTAGGAGCCCATTTAAAGTCTATCACGTCGCCGTGAAGACTAACTTCGCAACTGGTCAATGGCATCAACTGTCCTGCAAATACGATCAGTTTCTCGGGATTAACAAAAGGATTGTCCTCCGAATCCAATTCCAGGGCTTCCTTAAAAATATGGCGCTGAGCCAATTGGAAAGCACCTATCCGACTTCCTTTTTTCGCTAAAAACTTGTACCCAAAATCAAGTATCCCCCGATTGTCACCGGCAAATCTTCCGGCAACTTTTTGCTTTTTCCTATTTAGAAGTTCTGACTCGCTTGGAGGAGATGTACGTTTCCTTTTAGGTCCGCGAACAACATTTTGGCCATTCAATATATAAGCGCTGACAGAACCAAATTTTCCGGTAATTGGACCATTAGGTCCGTTTTGTAAAATCGCCATAGTCTTATTTTACTAATGTTTATAATTGCTGGTATCTAACTTATTACCAAGTTAATACCAAATTCTGAATTAAAAGTGAAGTAACACTATTTTTACAGCATATTAATAAGGAGTTAATAGGGATTTACCCCTGTTATACCCCTGTTAACCCCCTGTTACACCCCTGTATTTACCCTATTAATAGAGAAGTTGGTATGAATCAATTGTTAGCTTGCATCGGACATTACGAAGATCATTCCCATAGATACTTTGACCTTCAAAAGTGATTTTGGCTTTAGGAATCATCAACCTAGGTAAAATTGAAAGCGTTACTATTGAAAATAATTTTTTGCAACTTAATGGCTTATGTGTTCAATTATGAAGATAAATATTGACGCTCGAGACAAGAGACTGACCGTATTGACGATACTTGCTGTCTTGATGTATTTTTGGGAAAATGCCTGGTCGCTTGCTATATTATTGGAGCCATAGCTAATACGGAGGGGAGCTAAAACAGGTCACTATGAGTACCTGTCCTTGTAAGTGTAACAAGTTTAATGGTTTCATTTTGTTCCCATATCAGCAGCCAATCTGGCTGAATATGGCATTCCCAAAAGCCTTTATAATTACCAGTTAACTTATGGGGCTTATATTTTTGTGAAAGCACACCTTGTTCAACTAAAGTGGTAACTAGCTCATTAAGTAGCCCCATATCAAAACCACGTTTTTTTGCTAATTTGATGTCTTTTTTGAACTGACCGGTTTGCTCTAATGTATACACTATGAAAAAAGCTCCTTTCTGAAATCTGTAAGTGATATTTCTGATGTTTTACCAGATTTGGCGTCTTTTATCGCCTGTTCAGTTTCTTTATTGTACCGAGGCTCTTGAATTTCTACAAAAGGTAGCGTTTTAAGGTATTCGTAAAAAGCTTTTGCTTGTTTGCTCCGTTTGTCTATTTTTACTGTAATTTCCATCTTTACTCTTGTTATTGATGCTATATCAAAGTTACAAAAAATAAAATATGATGGCGCGAATTATGATTTTAAATAGATCTACTATAGTAGTAACGAGATTAGTTGAATAGCGATGTTTTTTAAAATGGTCACTTTATCAATTTGACAGAATTTCAGTTTTGTTTAGTTTATATTTAATTCCATAATAAACTGTTTTTTCTGAAAGCTGCTATGTTAGATTGCTTGTTTATAAACCAATGATAAAGAGTGTCTTGTATTGCATCAGTATTTAAACATGTTTGATTAATTGTTATGGTGTAATAAGCTTTTTTGTTGGCATAGTTATTTTCCCGAAATCTCATTTTACCTGTTGACATAGCGATGTCAGTTTAGACGGTTAATTTTAAGCAAAAGAAAAAATCATGAGCAATCTAAAAGCGTTTGAGGGACAACATTGTGAAACTACAGCCACCGGAACGTTACTGCGGCAGCTTGGAATTGAACTTTCCGAACCCATGCTTTTTGGGCTCGGGGAGGGACTTAGTTTTATCTATTGGAATATGAAAACAATGGATTTTCCTTTTTTGGGTGGACGTATCAAGACGGATCTGTTGACAAAGAATCTCTGTAAAAACCTCAATCTCGCCCTTTCTGTAAGGGAAACTACCTCGAAAACAAAGGCCTGGCAACAGGTCAAACAGCTTTTGGATAAGGGGCAAATCGTCGGGCTCAAACTTGATGCCTACTACCTTGAGTATTTCACCAATCCGTTCCATTTCGCTGGGCATTATGTAGCGATTTATGGTTATGACAATCAAAATGCTTTTTTGGTCGATACCAGACAGCAGGGTGGGAAAGTCAAAACCTCGCTCGATAGTCTGGCTTTGGCTAGGGCGGAGAAAGGGCCAATGGCTTCCAACAACTTATACTACACCATAGAGCGAAAGAGTGAAGACTATGACTTAAAAAAATCCGTCATTTCCGCTATAGTCAATAATGCAAACGAATATCTCAATCCGCCCATTACAAATATTTCTTATAGGGGGATTGTGAAGACAAGTCAGGAGCTTATAAAATGGTTTAATGGGAGTAAGGATATAGCCGCCGAATTTAAAATGGCTGCCAATCTTATGGAAAGAGCGGGTACCGGAGGTGCGTTGTTCAGAAATTTATATCGCGATTTTCTAAAAGAAAGTTATGACCTGCTTCATATTGAGCAACTTCATGAGGCACATCAAGAATTTGTGGAAATAGCCTTTTTATGGAGATCCGTTTCAGACTTGTTTTATCAAATAAGTGAGACAGCTCGGGTTGAGTATATACAACAAGCTTCAGAAACACTCAAAATCCTGGCGAAAAAGGAGAAAAAGGTGATGGAGCGGTTGGGTACGTTAAATGGAGGCCCAGATCGTGGTGCATCTTTGTAAAGAGATAGTTTTTAACTAAATTTATAATACATAGTAACAAAGAAAATCCCTCTCGGTCATTTGGCGAAACTGAGATTGATTTATTGAAAAAAGGTCTTAGCCGTACATATAAAGAACGACCTGAAATGACTATGAGTCTTTACAAATTCAGCAAACGCTTAAAAAGGCTAAAATTCTACATAAACCCTTTCCTAAAAATAGTCTATGGATATATTTGAGGAGGAGATATGGAACTTTTGGAGAAATCTCGAACAATCGAAAGTCGATTATATAATGATTGGAAGTTATGCAAAGTCTATATCGAATCGAAATCCGATAGGATTACAAAATTATTGAAGCAGCTCATTATTTCGTTGAACATCACAAAACCAAAATGGCTGAAAACTGCACTTGATCAAAGTATTACACATGATTTATGTTATTATGGAATGACAATGTTTCAGATAAAAATGAATGCTGTAACTGATTTTTAAGCAAATTGATTAAGTTTGTAACATGGCAAATGCAGTTCGACTAAATAAGACCCAACGGCGCAAGATTAACACCTTTGTGCGTTGTGTTGCAATTTCGTTGCTGGCTTGGTTGTTGTTTTCAATTTCCAACCAATATACAGTATCTGTCAAGGCTGCGATAGAATATGTCAACCTGCCGGAGAAACGTGCGTTTCACCCACAACAATCGGACACGGTCAAAGTAAAGCTCGAGATGACGGGATGGCAATTCCTCTTTTCGAAAGCGGCATTGGAAACACCCAAGGTACAGGTGGACCTCAGCTCTTTGAAAACAAAAGATTGGATCGTATTTTCTAATCAGCTAGGATTTATCAACCGCCAGTTTCCACATGAACAACGTGTGGTATCGGTGAGCCCTGATACCCTGTTTTTCGATTTCTCAAAACAAACACAGCGCAAGGTTCCTGTAAAGCCATTGTCCAATATCTTATTTAAAAAGGGATATGGTGTTATCGCTGATACTAAAGTAACACCTGCATACGTGACCATAACAGGACCATACGAGGATGTTTCGACCATAGAATATTGGGAAACAGATACTGTTCGTGGAAAAGAGGTGGAAACTGATGTGCGCACGGTGGCCAATCTCGCCCGCAATCAAAAGGGAAATATCAATGTCTATCCCACATCCGTGGAGGTGCTGATGCCCGTAGGGGAGTTGACGGAGAAGGTTATCGAACTGCCTGTAAAGGTTGAAAATGGACAGCGTTATAGTTCCGTAAGGCCCAATCCCAGTAAAGTGGTGATCACGGTACTGATGTCGGTCAAGGATTATAACAATTATACATCCCGTGATTTTGAGGCGGTGGTAGATCTGGCAGACTGGGAAAAGAATGAGGTGCAATACCTGCCGATACTGCTGACCAAGGTGCCGGATTACTGTAAGATTATCAGTGTTGTGCCACAAAATGTGGACTTCTTTGTACGAAAATAGTGTGATAAAATGGGACTGAAGATAGGAATAACAGGCGGAATAGGTTCCGGAAAAACGTTTATCGGCAAGCTTTTTGAAGCCTTGGGGATACCGGTCTATAATGCGGATGAAGAAGCCAAAAGACTGATGAATTCCGATGCAAGGATCAAAGAGAAATTGATTGAGCAGTTTGGGGAAGCAACGTACAAGGAGGGCCGGTTGGATCGGGCTTTCCTTGCCGATATGGTTTTTTCGGATAAGGAAAAACTGGAACTGTTAAATAGCATTGTACACCCGATTGTCATTCAGGAAGCGAAAGATTGGGCCGAGCGGCAGACTACACGTTATTCCCTTAAAGAGGCTGCACTGCTTTTTGAAAGCGGCTCCTATAAAGACTTGGATTATACCATATTGGTCACTGCTCCAATGGAAATTCGTATACAACGTGTCATCGAGCGGGATGGCGCAACCGAACAACAGGTACGCGAACGTATGAACAAACAATTGTCTGACGAGGAAAAATTGCAGCTTGCGGACTTCGTCATCGTTAACGATGGAATCACTCCACTACTACCGCAAGTGTGGACATTGCATCAGAAATTTCTAAAATAAATATATGTCTATCATATTGTCTGACTTTCTGGTCAGAAAACCGGAAGGGTATTATTGCTGTTATGGCGACTTTTTTATCGATGCTGGTAGCCCTGTAGCGCATAATGTGGTGTCACATGCCCATGGCGATCACGCCAGTTCAGGACATGATTATGTCTATTGTACCAATGGGACAGCATTGTTTATGAGCTATCGCTATAAGCAGAATCGCAAGGATTCCTACCAGGTCAAGTTATTTAACGGCACTTTTAAAATAGGTCCGGTGGAAATTACTTTTCTACCCGCAGGTCATATCTTGGGCTCGGCACAGATCTTAATGGAATACAATGGGGTACGTTATTTGTATACGGGTGACTATAAACTGCAGCCTGATGAGACCTGTGAACCCATCGAGTTGCAACAGGCTGATGTGTTGATCACTGAAAGTACGTTCGCAAATCCGGAGATCATCCATCCCGACCCCATTGCAGAGATCAAGAAACTTGAGGGACATGCAAGTAATATTCTATTGGGAACTTACGTGCTTGGTAAAGCGCAACGGGTGACGGATCTGATCAATAGGTACTGCCCGGAAAGAAGGGTATTGGTACACAGTGGAATATTGCCTTATCATCGCCTATATGATGAGCATGGGCTTAAAAAAATGAGCTATGAACCTTACAACCGCAGAGAAATGAAGCAGGGTGAACAGAATAAGGTTTATCTGGTGCCGCCCATGACCTTCAACAGTTATTTTAGGGCTACAAAAGTATTGCGTGCCTTTGCCTCCGGATGGAAGCGGCTACAGGCACAGAATGATATTGAGTTGTATATATCGGATCATGTGGACTGGAACGATATCTTGCATTACATTAAGCTGGTTGCTCCACGGGAAGTGTGGACATTGCATGGTGATGGCACGATACTCAAAAGCTATTTTGGAGAACAGTTAACTGTAAGAGATGTGCACTCAGCATAAAAGGAGGGGATACCCTCCTTCATCATTTCATATTAATGATCTTGTCAACTACATATACCGTATTGCCACGCCAGGGCAATACGCCATGGTACTCTTTGTACCGAAGGTCAAAATATTTACCGCTATTTAGTTCCAGCTGGCGGAATATCGAGTCATCTTCGATGGAAAATTCGAATTGATTGCTGGCAATTCCGCCTGTCTTGGCACTGCCAAATCCTTCCTGAATGAGCTTTCCTTCATAGGTTTTAAATATATTGCCTTTTTTGACAGCAAAATTTAGATAACCTGATTTTACGCCTTCACCAAAGACGTAATAGTATTTCCAGTAACCATAAGACCCAAAGCCTACTAACAAAAAGAGCAACAGAATAAATAGAAATTTCTTAAATCCTGATTTAGTCTTTTTTTGTTCCGGTAAATTTTCCATAATTTTTTACGCTAGTTTTTACTGTATTATTTCTTTTCATTTTATCCAACGATACTTTCACTTCAAGTTATTCATGTCCATTCTATAGTGTAGGCACATTGAAACGGTTTTAACTGAAAACCTATTCTCACAAGAACTCGGCCAATTATAACGGGTTGAGAAATTGACAAACAAAAAGCTAATTATACGATTAAAATATTAACTGCCTGATAATTGGTTAAGTGAGCTAATTATATTAGTATTTGATTGCGAATTGTCTTGATTCCTGCTAATTTTTGTAAATTTGGATAATGGATTCATCCCAAACATACCGTAAGATTATCCATCTGGATATGGATGCTTTTTATGCATCTGTAGAACAGCGGGATTTTCCGGAATACCGGGGTAAGGCTATCGCGGTAGGTGGTTCGCCAGATGGACGGGGTGTCGTGGCGACAGCGAGTTACGAAGCCCGCAAATTTGGGGTAAAATCTGCCATGAGCTCCCGTAAAGCACTTCAGCTCTGCCCGGATATCATATTTACCCGCCCGCGGTTTGATGTGTATAAACAGGTTTCCTATCAGATCCGGGAAATATTTCAGCGGTATACTGACTTGATTGAACCTTTGTCGCTGGATGAGGCCTTTCTGGATGTAACGATGGACAAACAGGGGATCGGTTCAGCTATTGACATCGCAAGGGCGATTAAAACCGCGATTAAGGAAGAACTTAATCTGACTGTCTCTGCCGGAGTTTCCGTTAATAAATTCATTGCAAAGATTGCTTCCGATATGGATAAACCCAACGGCCTCACATTTATCGGTCCTTCAAAGATCCTGAAATTTATGGAATCCTTACCGGTAGAGAAATTCTTTGGTGTGGGTAAGGTGACCGCCAAGAAAATGCACGAGCTGGGTTTGTTTACAGGTATGGACCTCAAAAAGCAGCGTGAGGACGATCTGGTGCGTTGGTTTGGTAAGACCGGACATTTTTTTTACCGTATTGTCCGCGGCATAGACGACCGGCCGGTCACCCCCAATCGGAGCAGTAAATCGGTCGGAATAGAGGATACTTTTGAGGCTGATATCGAAACTTTTGAAGAACTGAACGCCATTCTTCAGAGACTGAGTAGACAGCTTTGGGAGCGTATCGGAAAAAAGGAAATATCGGGCAGGACATTAACGCTGAAACTTAAGTATGCTGATTTCGTGCAGATGACACGGAGCCTTACACTGGATACAAGTTTTGATTCCGAAGAGAAAATTTATGCGACAGCCCATAGTCTGTTGAGTAAGATTGCTTTAGCGAATAAGGTGAGGCTGCTTGGCATTTCAATTTCTAACTTCGTCGAAGAGACCGATTTTCCAAAAGAAGGTGTGCAGCTTGCTCTTTTTGAAAATTATCGGTAGGCTGTAAAATCCTCCCCATTTAAAGAATGGTCATCTGACAAGTATCGGACTGAATAAGCTTGTTACAGGTAAAATCGTTGTTATTTACCGCAATTCTTTATCTTAGCTGAAATAATTAATAAACATATCCAAGAATTAATGAATACAGTATCAAGAGTGCTCTTAGGCGCATCTATTGTGTTTTTTGTGCATGATCTGACTTTTGCGCAGAAAAAATTGGATTTTGCGCAATCCTGGGGACAGAAACAGTCTTTGACCGTGCGCACAAATCAATATCCGGGCTGGGCGGATGGAGCTGCTTATCTCGAAAATGATGTCAACGATAGCCGGCTCTATCAGGTCGATGTCAAATCGGGCAAGAGAAGTATCTATACTATTCCAGCAAAAGAGGGGACTGTGGTCTATGTTGAGAATAATGATATTTTTATCAAAAATGGCTCTGGAACAGCAAAAAAACTGACCAATTCACCCGAGATTGCTGAACAGAATCCAACTTTATCGCCAGATGGTCAATATGTGGCCTTCACACGCAAAAGCAACTTGTATAGCGTGGAAGTAAATACGGGAAAAGAAGCACAATATACCAACGACGGTACTGATGTCATCTACAACGGCTGGTCTTCTTGGGTTTACTACGAGGAAATTTTGGGTCGTTCGACAAATTATAAAGCTTTTTGGTGGTCTCCGGATAGCAAAAAAATCGCTTTTATGCGTTTTGATGATACCAAAGTACCTATGTTCCCTATTTATTCATCCAAAGGACAGCATGGTTATCTCGAAGAGACCCGTTATCCGAAAGCGGGTGATCCCAATCCTGAAGTTAAAATGGGTATCGTGCAGCTGAACGGGGGCAAGGTAACTTGGGCGGATTTCAATGAGAAGGATGATCAGTATTTCGGGCAGCCATATTGGGCTTTTGATAGTAAAAATATCATGGTGCAATGGATGAACAGGGATCAGAACAACCTGAAATTCTACCAGGTGGATCCAAATACCGGTTCTAAAAAGGAGATTTATGATGAACGCCAAGCTTCTTGGATCAACCTGGATCATGATGAGCGTATTACTTACCTTGCCGACAACAAATATTACATTTTAAAATCGGATAAAACGGGCTGGGCACATTATTACCTGTATAAGTTGGATGGCACTTTAGTAAATCCGATTACATCTGGCGATTGGCAGGTGACCGAAATCAAACGTATAGACGAGAAAAATAAGGTGCTTTATTTTACCGCACGTAAGGAAAATTCGGCCCGTTTTGATCTGTACCGCGTAGATTACTCGGGTAAAAATCTGAAACGTTTGACCTTTGGTGAATATTCACATGATGTCAACGTATCACCTGATGGCAAGTATTTTATCACCCGGTATTCTAATGTGAGCACACCGGACCGTTTTGCCTTGGTGAATAATCAAGGCAAAGTAGTGCGTCAGCTGGCGGATAGCAAAGCTGCGGACTTTGATTCCTATACGTATGGGAAAACAGAATATTTACATATCAAATCAGATGACGGTCTATTTGATTTGCCATTAACGATTACTTATCCTACGGATTTTGACAAATCGAAAACTTATCCGGTTGTTTTCAGTATCTATGGTGGCCCCGATGCGGGTACCGTCAAGGATACTTGGAAAGGTACCGGCAATCAGTATTGGGCGAATGAAGGTGTTATCCAGGTATCCGCGGATCACAGGGCTTCTGGCCACTTCGGTAAACAAGGCGTAGCTTATATGCACCGTAATTTGGGGCATTGGGAAATTATCGATTATTCTACCATCGTAAAATGGTTGAAATCTCAGTCTTGGGTAGCCAAAAACAAAGTATTGATCACGGGCCATAGTTATGGCGGTTACATGACCTGTCTGGCGATGACGAAAGCGGCCGATGTATTTGACTTTGGCATTGCCGGTGCTCCGGTGACGTCTTGGGAGTTGTACGATACCCATTATACCGAACGTTGGATGGATACACCGCGGGATAATCCTGATGGTTACAAAGCAGGATCCGTATTGACCTATACAGACCATTACAAAGGTGTATTACGTATTATGCATGGCGATATGGATGATAATGTCCATCTGCAGAATACAACGCAACTGGTTGATAAATTAACAGATAGAAATGTACCTTTTGAATTGATGATCTACCCGGGCAGCCGTCATGGATTTGACCGTTCAAAAAGTAAATACGACTTTAATGAGCGTGCACGTTTCTACTATCAATATCTATTGGAGAAACCTCTTCCAAAAGAATTTAAGTAGGTTGTTGGCTGTAATTACAGAAAAAACACGCGGTTAAGCTAAATCGCGTGTTTTTTTATAGGATAGTCTTTGGATATCAGGTAAGATAGTTGCTCAAAGTTCATGTTGTCTGTCTAAAATTTGCTTTACTATTTTGACTGATTAAATTCAAAGGAAATGAAAGTTATTTTTACTTGGCTGATGTATATTGCTGCCTTATTATCTGCACTCGTCATCCTATTGTTCATTTATTTTACGGTTGATCCTTTTCATAAACAAAGGCAAAGGAAATTGTATTACCAAAGGATTGAGGAGAAAAAACAGGCTAGGAAATTGCAGCCCAAAAGTTAGTTGATTCTGTTAAATAAGTAATCGGGAATCTGCCATTTAATGGGATTTACTTCTTTGATCGGATCATAACTTAAAATCTCCGGATATTCATTTCGTTCGAGCTTATCAATAATATTTTCCAAAATCGGCCTTATTTCCGGCCAATCTTCAGCATATAATGCCAAGGTCGAATACCTTTCAAGCAGCCAATAGACCATAAGAGCAATTGCTTTATCACAGTATTTATGTTCGATTACGGTTTGATATACGTCGAATTCGCGATGTTTCAATAAGACGGCAATGTTGAACAATTCAATGGTGCTATCAGCCCGCCTGATCTGATTGATCAGATGTTCTCCAAACCAGCTATGGACTTCCGTCTCTTCTAAATAAATATAGGGTTCCTCTCCTTGGCTTGCCTGCAAGACGGCCGCTGGTATTTTTTGAGCTTGTGCAATTTTTTCAGCAGGATCGTAACGGATGTCTGTTTTGAGATAAAACCCTTTTTTAGAGTTGTTTATAACTGTTTTTATAATGTCAAAGTTTTCGTCAGTTCCTTTCCTTGTTTTCCAGCTTCGACGAATAGCTTCAAAAGGATAGTTATTCCAGAATAGCATCAGGGCAGTAGCCTCACTACAAAATGGGCTCTCAACGATCCATTGTTGGATGTAGAAAAAACATTGTGTCGCTAATTTATGAAGCTCCTGGGGTGTTTTTAAAAGCTGAAATTCTTCAAATTCCATGTGCCGATAGGCATCTTCTGTTTCCATACGTATTGGTTGTATCTTATAGTGATTTTGCTTTAACTTATTTTTGGCTTTTTGGTCGTCCTGCGAAACCGTCTTTTTTCCGATCAGCCGCATCTCTCATGAAACTATAAATGACTTTGTCAGGATATTCTAAAATAGCAAAAATCTTAGAAAATGTCGTGAATATTTAGACTGCCGCACTTTTTATTTAGCCACATTTGAAGGGCATTTTTACGGGTATTGAAATAAAGTGAGATGGATAGATGTCCTGAAAAAATAGCTGGATCGAATATGATGTTAAAAAACTTAAAAAAAGTCAATTTTATGTGGGTGTAAATTGTTGAAAATTAAAAATAATGGCATCTTTGTAAAAGTTTATTCAAAGAAAAAATGATTCAATTCCTAAAGGAAAGTACTTTTGCCGTAAATGAAGTTTTTAATAGGTCGTTGGAGCTACTGAAAAAGCATTATTTTTCGGTTGCTGGCTTGTGTTTTTTACTGTTTGTAACCTCTGGTTTATCTAATTTTTTGGCCACGACGATCAGTGATTTTAATGTGGTACTGAGTGGTTTTATGGCCTTCTTTTTTATGGTAATGTATTTTGGACTGAATCTTACTTTGTTTAAATATATCCTCAATCTCATCGATGGTAACGAGGATAAAAAATTGATCCATTGCATACCAAGTTCAAAAGAATTAGCTTGTTTTTTCGGCGCCATGCTGAGTATCATGGTAATGTCTATTGCGTTATTGATGCTATTGGGAGCAGTATCGCTTCCGTTTTTGTATTTATTTGAAAATGGCGAAAATCGTGCTGAAATCATGGGTAAGTTTACTGTTTTTGTAGTTTTCGTAGCAGCAATACTGACTTTTATTTTGATTATTCGCGTAGCGTTTTACCCTTTCTTTATCATTGATAAACATGCGGGAACCTTTAAGTCATTACGCTTTAGTTTTGCGTTGACCAAAGGAAATGTATTCAAATTATTATTGATCTTAGCAGTATTTGCTTTTTTTCAATTACTGCAGATGTATTTTAATTATTTAGAATATTACATAATTTTTATTATTTTGAACCTTGTGAGCTCGTTCTTAGTGGTACCTTTGGCTTGTATTGTTGTCTCGGTTGCTTACCGGGAAATGATGTCGGACTACCACGGTGGAGAGGATCCGAAGATTTTGAATAATATATTTTAATAAAGAGAGAAGGTTTTGAGTAAAAAAGGAATTGCCATTTTAGGGGCAACGGGTAGTGTCGGTACACAAGCCTTGGATGTTATTAGAGCCTTTTCGGATAAGTTTGAGGCAGTTGTTCTGACTTGCGGCAGCAATGGCGAATTATTGATCAAACAAGCGTTAGAGTTTAAACCAAAATCGGTCGTTGTGACCGATCCGATCCAATACAAAAAAGTTAAAGAAGCCTTGGCATCTCAGGAGACGGCTGTCTTATACGGTGAAGAGGGCCTGATCGAGGCGGTGCAATATGCCGAAATTGCTATTGTTTTAAATGCGATTGTTGGTTCTGCAGGATTAAAACCTACCGTAACGGCCATCCGAGCCGGGAAAGATATTGCCCTGGCCAATAAGGAGACCCTTGTGGTCGCAGGGGAGCTGATCATGGCCTTGGTCAAAGAATATGGTGTCAATATGTTACCTGTAGATTCCGAACATTCGGCAATCTTCCAATGTCTGGTTGGCGAGGACCAAAATCCGATTGAGAAAATTTACGTGACTGCCTCTGGGGGACCCTTTCGCGGGAGAAAACGGGATGAACTGTTACAGGTAACGAAAGTACAGGCCTTAAAACATCCCAATTGGTCTATGGGAGCAAAAATTACGATAGATTCCGCTTCATTGATGAATAAGGGATTGGAAGTAATCGAAGCAAAATGGCTTTTCGATCTTGCCATTGATCAGGTGGATGTTATCGTACATCCTCAGTCAATCGTGCACTCCCTGGTCCAATTTAAAGATGGTTCGATGAAAGCACAAATGGGGGTACCGGATATGAAGTTGCCTATTCAATACGCATTGACTTATCCTGCCCGATTTGAAAACAATTTCGAACGGTTCAATTTTATGGACTATCCAACGCTTCATTTTGAAAAAGCGGATATGGAAACGTTTCGTAACTTGGCACTGGCTTACGCAACTCTTCGTGCCGGCGGAAATAAATCCTGTATACTGAACGCCGCTAATGAGGTCGTTGTAGGCGCTTTTTTAGACGATAAAATCGGCTTTCTGGAAATGAGCGATGTGATCGAGCGTACCTTGGATAGAGTGGAATTTATAGCTAATCCGACACTGGAAGACTATTTAGAAACTGATCGGTTGGCGCGGTTAATAACAAAAGAAATAATCAAAGATTAAATATAGAAAGCATACATGGGTGTTTTAATTATGGTCGGACAAGTGATTTTAGGCTTGTCAATTTTAATTGTTCTACATGAGTTAGGACATTTTTTAGCAGCACATGCATTTGGCATTAAAGTGGAGAAATTCTATTTGTTCTTTGATGCATGGGGAGTGAAGTTGTTTAAATTCAATTATAAAGGCTGTGAGTATGGTATAGGCTGGTTGCCTTTGGGTGGCTATGTCAAGATTGCCGGTATGATCGACGAGTCAATGGATACTGAACAGTTGAAGGGCGAGCCTCAGCCTTGGGAGTTCCGCTCCAAACCGGCATGGCAACGTCTGATTGTGATGTTGGGTGGTATTATTGTCAATATCGTCGTAGGTATTCTTGTCTTTTGGATGTTGACCTTCAAAATGGGCAATACAGATGTCAAGATGGATCAATTGGTAAACGGTATCGTACCGGGATCTATCGGTGAATCTATCGGTCTGAAGGCCGGTGATAAAGTCGTCGCAATAGATGGGCAACGCGTTGAAAATTACTCCGAGTTAATCAGTTCGAAAGTATTGATGGGCGGTGTGGCTCTTACGGTAGAACGTGATGGCGCGACAAAAGAAATCAAGGTTCCAGCAGACTTATTGAATACCTTGTCCGATAAAAAGGGGGAGAAGTTTATTGAACCTCGTTTTAAAACAACAAGTGTAGCACAGGTGGCTCCGGGATCCGTGGCCAGCAAGATGGGCTTCGTTAAAGGAGATAGTATTGTTGCTCTAAATGACACTCCGGTACCTTTCTTTGATCAATTCAGAACATTAGTTAAAGCAAATATCAATAAACCTGTTGCCATTAAAGTAATCCGTGCGGGAACGGAGGTTTCCCTAAAAGGAAATGTACCAGCGGATGCGATGTTGGGTATCAGTGTCAATCATGATAATTCGATCAAGTCGTTTACAACGCATTATACACTTATGGAAGCTTTTCCGATCGGTGCTAAAAAAGCATTTACGGTAATCACGGATAATGCGAAAGGATTCGGTAAAATCTTCAAAGGGGAGGTGCGTGCTGATAAAGCGCTATCTGGACCTATCGGTATTGCTACACTGTTCGGCACTGAAGTAGATTGGATTCGGTTCTGGTCTTTGGTTGGTATGCTTTCAATGGCTCTTGCGTTTATGAATTTGTTACCTATTCCAGCACTGGATGGCGGTCACGTTGTATTCTTACTGATTGAGATGATTCAAGGCAAGCCGCTGAGTGAAAAATTTCTAGAAAAAGCACAAATGGTCGGATTCTTTATCCTTTTGGGCCTGATGGTGTTTATATTCGGAAATGATATTTTCAAGTTGTTCAAATAGATTGACGCATGGCCGTGATGGAACACCATCATTAATAGGAATATTCCAGGCGATCTTGTCGTTGTAATAAGCCAAGATCCATTAACTGCTGACGTATATTGCTGAAAACAAAAAATATAGGTCATGGTGATCACAGCAAGGACCCCGGCGTATATAGGGGGAGGAAAAAAAATACATAATTCAACAAAAAATAGGGGAGTTTTCTTTTGGAAAACTCCTTTTTTATTTCTTACATTTGACCATGGACGGAAGAAATAGAGCGGACGTAAAACCAGGAATGTTGGTCAATATTATTTTGAAAAAGGACCAACGCAGCGGTAATCTCACAGAAGGCATTGTAAAGGATTTACTGACATCCTCATCTTATCATTCAAGAGGGATAAAAGTAAGACTGACGGATGGCCAGGTGGGGCGAGTGGCTGAAATTATAGCGGATGACTTTTAATGATATCATGTTGTCGTTAAATTAAATCCTTCGACTGATCCAAATGAGTTAGACTTATTGTCTAAGCAACATTTTACTACCTAATGATGTTCTTATTATTCGAACTAACTGAATTTAATGGAAGAGCTGTTGTGCATTTTTTTTAATAAGATTTGCATATTAACATAATTTTTGCTAACTTCTTATCAAATTTTTTATTTTTATCACATATTTATAGAATTTTATTATATTAATTAGTTGAATGAGATCTTTTTCGAATGGATACCAAAAGCAAATGTAAGATTGTCTACGCAGATGATGCGATGATCCATCATGTCATGATGAAGGCAATGGCCCAATCCCATTCATTGGAAATAATTTATTGCGCTGCTAATGGTAGAGATCTGATCGACTATTTGACTGAACATAAAAACGCACTTCCTGAGGTATGTATATTGGATCTGCACATGCCGATCTTAAATGGCATTGAAACCGCGAAGATAGTCAGGGATAAGTTTCCCGCCATTCGTATTTTTGGTCTGACCTCGAGTAGTGATGAGCGTGAACGCCTTGAAATGCTGGCGGGAGGAGCGGAGCAGATCTTTTCGAAGGAGGAGATGTCCGTATTGTTGAAGCAACTTAGCTAAAAAAATAAAAAGCCTAACATTTGTTAGGCTTTTTCGCTATTTTCCAATGCTTCTTTAAACTTTAAGAGCCTGACCCATGAAGGGCATTTGTTCAGGTCTTTTTTCCATAATCCAACATGGATAAAACTTGTGCTGATAAATCGCTCCACATCAAATACTTGCATATCTTGTTGTATCTCCAGTGATTTGGGCAAGTCCCGTGACTGAAAATATTCTTGTAATTCCTCTGGTGTCATAAGACAAAAATAGAGTTTTAAATCATTATCTCCAACCACCTCCTAAAGATCGGTAGAGATCTAAGAATCCATCCAGATGTTGCTGGCGCAATTCGACGAGATCTAAGTCACTATCCAGAGCATTGCTTTGGGCGGTGATGACTTCCAGGTACGTTGCATATCCGCTTTTGAAGAGCAAGTTTGCATTTTTTACCGCAAGATGTGCATTGTCCACTCTTTTTCTTGCCAGTTCAAGCTGTTCCCGCTGTTTGTCTACTGTTACGACAGCATTGGAGACTTCGGCAACGGCTTCAACCACTTTCTGTTGAAGCTGGATTTCGGCTTTATCCCGTTCCAGTTTCGCAACTTCATATTGTGTTTTTAATGTTTTATTCTTGAATATAGGCGTGGTCAGATTGCCGGTGATGCCACCTAATAGGGCTCCGGGAATATTGAACCAGTTTCGGGGAAGCATCGCATTTACACCGAGCACACCGCCTATATTGAACGAAGGGTAGCGCATGGCCTGCTGAATATTGGCGTTCGCATTGGCGGCCATCAGTTGAAACTCAGAAGAGCGGATATCTGGCCGATTTCGTATAATTTCGACGGGTGAACCTAAGGATATCTCTTTGCTTTCGGCAAAGAGATGTTCGTATGAAGTCCCGCGCTTGATGCTGTCGGGGAGTTTTCCCGTTAATGTCTGAAGGGCATTCTCCTGAATAACAATCTGCTTTTCCAATTCTGGTACCAGTGAGGCTGCTAGCAGACGCTGAGATTCTGTTTGCTGAATGGCCAGTGCAGTGATCTCTCCAGCGGTGTATTGAAGCTTGATCATGCGCAATGTGCTGTCATTCAGCTGAACATTACGTTTGGCTACTTCAATCTTGGCATCTAACATCAGCAGGTTGAAATAGCCTTTGGCGACAGAGGTAATGATATTGGTCTGAATCGCATTTTTGGCTTCTTGTGTATCCAGATACTCGGCTAAAAGCTGCTCTTGTTTGCTGCTGATCTTTTTCCAGATATCTATTTCCCAGCTGAAACTGATGTCGGAACCAAACTGGGATTGGTAGACAAACATATTTTCGGGCGCTTTTTCACCTTTGCGGTCATAATACTTTGTGAGGGGGCCGCTTCCAAAATCTTTCGATCGCCAGGTACGGCTTCCATTGGCTAGGGTGGCACTTACACTTGGTAAATAATTTGATTTATTCTGTGCCAGAACTCTGTTGGAGATCTGCAGATTCAGCAGTGCTGTTTTCATCTCAAAATTGTTGGCAAGTGCTGAATCGATCAGCATCTTGAGCGTGGGATCATGAAAGAAGGTTTTCCAATGGATCAGCCCCATACTTGAGGTATCTCCAAAAAAATCCAATGTATCGCCACGGAAGGCACTGGGTAGTTTTAATTTGGGCTGAACATAATCTTTACCGATTTTACAGGCATTCATCGAAATCAGTAGCCCCGTAGCTAGACATAGCGCTGAAATGTATTTTTTTATGTTCTTCATTCTTCTTCTTCTTTAGCGAGTTTATCCTGTAATTTTTCATCCAGACCTTTGAAAACAACAAACAGTACCGGAATAATAAAGATGCCGAAGGCAACACCTAATAACATCCCTCCCGCAGCGCTGAAGCTAATGGAGTGATTACCTATGGCGGATGGGCCAACCGTCCACATCAGGGNNGGGGGGGGCCCCACCCCCGCCACAAACGCGAGACTGGTCATTAGGATCGGTCTCAACCGCAGTTTTGACCCACTGATCGCTGCTTCCACGATACTTTTCCCATTTTTGCGTTCCTGAACGG
>NZ_DLJD01000065.1:0-119663 GCF_002484085.1 Sphingobacterium sp. UBA7625 | reverse complement strand
TGGAGATTGGAGATTGGAGATTAAAGTTAAAGAGAAATACGATAAAGTAGACAAACAATGAGAACAATTAACATCATTATAGCAGAATGTAGTATATGGCTTTCGTTTCACAAGATTGGCCGCTGTATTTTTTCAGGTTTTCTGGCGCTGATGCTCCTATCCTGTGGGAAGGACAAAGACTATACGATTGGATTGGAAGACGGCAAAAGCATCGTGATTAAAGATCTGGCGGGCGATACCGACGCTGCCATGGGAGATGGAGCCGAGGGCAAGGAAAAACGGCCATTCTACACCTTTCTATTTCGCTTTAAAGATCAAAAGCAAATCTGGATCAAGACAAAGGCGGATTCCGCCCAATGGCTGAAGACCAAAGACTGGGATATTGCTTTCACAGGGCCTTATAATTCCGAAGTCTTTGTCAATAATGCTGTGGATGAATTCAATCCCGGTTATCAGGGTGAAGCCAACAATACAGCTGTTATGCTCTTAAAACAGTCTTACCAAAGCCTTACGGTCGCCCCTTCGGATGAAGAATTCAATAAAAGCGGCACCGGTAAAATCGGCTGGGCGTCCAACTCTGAATCGCTGGGCTGGTTTCAGTATAGCCTGAGTACGCATATTATGCAGGCCCTGCCGAACCGTACCTATGCCATTCGCCTGCCCGATGGCAAATATGCCAAATTACANNTAAGGGAAATCCCTCAGCAGTGACCAATATGAACTGGCCTGCCCCTTACTACACTTTTAAATATTTTGTGCAGGAAGACGGCAGTAAAAACTTAAATACAAACACATTATAAATAAGGAAAAATTACACAATTAAATTAAAGATGAACAAATTATTTACAACAGCAGCACTTGTATGTGCATTGAGTTTAGGTTTTACTTCTTGTAGCAAGGATGATGATAAGGTAGAGCAAGTTGAACCAGAATATCAAGCTAAAGTGATGGTAAAGGACGGTGAAACTGTCGATTTGACCAAAGTCTCCAAAACGATCAATACACAGGGGACCATCAAACGTACGGGAAAAACTTATTCATTGCGCAATTTTAGACAGTTTACGATTGGTGAAGATGGTAAAGCAACTACTACTGCAGCAGAAACATTTTATTTTGATTTTAAAGAGAACGACGGACTTTCCGCGGCAGATTTTGTAGTTTCCATAAATGCAAAGGGGACAAATGTAGACTTCGTCACCAATAGCACTAAAGGATATACACTGTCCTATATAGACAAGGCATTTGACGAGGTTAAAGCCAACGACCAGTTCATTGCGGCTGCAAATAATTTATTAGGACTTCAAATGGCAAGCAGGCCGAATGTAATTGGTTGGTCGAATTATACAGGTAGTCCAAATCATCAGATTCTAGCGGTTGCTAACCGAACACTTATTATATCAAAAGATAATAGGCCCTTTTTCAAAATCAGGATGAATAGTGTCTATGAAAACGAAAAGCCCGAACAAGAAATAGCTCCGCGAAACTATTATTTCTATTCCATCGATTACCAAGAATTCAAATAAGACAATGGGCAACAGGGAAAATCTCCCTATTGCCTGTTTATTGTTAATCAGCTAAAACCAAAATTAATATATAAAATATCATTTTTCATACACAAGTAATAAGCTAAACTCTTTACCTTTACTATTATTTAGAATGATTTTAAATAAATATAAATATAACACATGAAGATATCAAGACAGCTTACCAGAACAAAGTACATTGCAATGCTCTGCATTGGTCTAGCAATCAATACCGCTTGCAGCAAGTCAGATCCGACAACAGAACCTGTTGTCGAACCACCGAAAGAAGAAGAAAGCAATACCGGGCTTTACAATAAATTAATAGCTGTGCGCAACTTTGCTGCTACAGATAAAAACGATGGTAACAACGCCGCTACTACTGTCTATTATAGCCTGGAGACGAACAAAGGTATACCAGAAACACACCGACAAACGCGTAACTGGGACATTGCCTTCAGCAATATCTTCAACAGCCATGTTTCTGGAAATAATGGGGCAAACAATACAAATTTTGGTTATGGTAACAACGCTACTGGTGGTATCCTAATCGTCGAGAAAGCATTCGACGAAGTAACGGAAGTGCCAGCTGATGCTGAATTCAAGGTGATCGGCGATGCGATCGGGATGGATCAGAATGGAGATGAGGGAAATGGTGTAGGCTGGTTATTGTATGACTTTTATGGCCGTTTGGTTCGTGAGCATGCTGTTCAGAATGAGCACGTAGCTTATGCCCTTGGAAATGGACTGACATTACTTAATGGAAAAGTAATTAAACCACGAACATTAATTGTTCGTACGGCAAAAGGTAATTATGCGAAAATTAGACCGGTTTCTATGTATAAAGGCCTCTATACATCCGATAAATGGTTTAAAGACTCCCCACACGTATTTATCTCCTTCGATTATGTCCTTGTGCCAAAAGGCAGCAAAACATTTGAGATAAAACCTTAGATAGTACAATTCTTATTCAAAAAAAACCGGATATACGGTCGAAGTACATCCGGTAACAAATTGACTAATTAACATATATTTATTAACTAGCCCACTGTAGAAGTGGCAAAATTACGAAAAAGAAATGAAAATCAAATTCACAACTTTATCCATTGCCTTAGGTCTTGCCGCGATTGGCATGACAACATCATGTAGCAAAGACAATCCACTTGCGCCCAGTGTAGAGGAGCAATCACTCAGCAAACGTGCTGTTACGCCTTCGACGACGATTGGCGGTACGGTAAACTTTACCGCAAGCGGTACAAAAGGATATTTAAAAACGATCGCTACAGGCACCTATGGTGCACGCAATTTCCACCAAGGTACAGTGCCAGATTTGGTGGACACAACACAATGGAAAAACCCAGCAAGCACCTATTACTACAGCTTGATTACCAATGATGGTGGTACATCTACTAGCTATGATTTTCAATTTAGTGGTACAGCAAATGCAAGTTTGACGGTAAATACCACGAAATATGACCTGTACTACGTAAACACCGCATTTGAATCGGTGACAACATTGCCTGATGATGCAAATTTAATTTCAAACGGTACAGCCGCTTCTAACAGTACAAATGGAACGGGCAATCCCAGCAGTACTGGCTGGTACATCTATAACATTAGCAATCACATTATGAGCAGCTATGGCCCAAGGACATATATTCTGGAAAATAAAACAACCCATGAATTATGGAAATTGCGTTTAAATAGTGTGTACAAAGATGAAACTCCAAATTCGGGTTTCGCAGCAACAAACTTTCCGTTTATGAGCTTTGATTATAAGAAATTATAACAAGCCTTGACACCCTTATTTTGTAATAAGAATTGTAAATTTTAAATCCGGTGCCAGCCATGCTGGTACCGGTTCTTTTCTCAACTAAAATGAAAAATCAGTTATTAACCACACACAAATTTGTCATCGCCTCGAGCGTTTTCATCAGCAGCTTATTGGCAAGCTCCTGTACAAAAACCGAGACTCAGCCCTTCGAGCAGGAGAGCAAGGCCCGGATCAGCAGTTTCAAGATTGTCAATACGAGCAAAGAAATCATCGGCGCCATAGACAATGAAACCAAGACCATTACGGTCACCCTTCCAGAGGGACTTTATATGACCAGTCTAGAACCCGAAATAAAAGTCGCATCAGGTGCTACGCTAAAACAAGGTACGGATACCCTGATTACAAATATGGTTGATTATTTTGCCAAAGGGCGTACAATTGAATACCCTGTTACCGCTACTGATGGCAGTACAGCGACCTATACGCTGATCGTCAAGAGTGACCAGCCGGCACTCCATGTGCAAGAGATTAGTTCAGATCCAAACGCACCAGTTATATATGACCAATCTAACTGGTATACCACCAATACTCTTTACATTTACAACAACCTCATTAGCTACCCCTATATTGCTACTTATGAGAGTGATTTGGAACTAGCACGTGCCAGCTTAGTGGATAAAGATGGAAAAGAATATCCTTTTAAACAAGCCTCTACGGCAAATCCCCCATCTGTTGCAAGTGCTTATATGAATCTTAGCCTGAATAATATTGAAGGACGTTTGACAGGCCCGGCCAATGCGCCGGTATACAACAAAGTGCCAGCAGCGGGTGATTACTATGTCAAAGTGCGTTACTACAGCCGTGAGGAAACCTTAAAAAATCCGATTCGAATTATTTACAACAACTAACTATACATTGATAGCTTATGGATGAAATGCATTTGCTTTTCGCCTTTACACATGCCTTTTGACGATAGAAAGTCACCACAACCATGAAAAAAAGAAACACATTATACCGTATTCCCATTTTGTTGCTCACTATGGGAGTCACACTATTCTCGGCTTGCAAAAAAGAGTATGAAATTGCGCCGACACCTTACACCGAAATCACCTCATTTAAGATTCCGTACAACGCGGGTAAAGATACCATCGTAGCAGCAGTGGATGGCGAAACCATCTATGTCTCCTGGCCCGGATCAACCGAATGGCCTATTCCGGAGACTGTTGCTCCCATTATCAACATTTCCAAAAATGCAAGTATAAGCCCTGCTTCTGGAACAGCCATTGCGCTCAAAGACGGGCTGCAATATCAGGTTAAAGCCCAGGACGGAACCCTCAAAACCTATACCATAAAACTGTCAAACGGTGCGCTTCTTCCCTCTTTCCAAGACGAAGAAACCCAAGTGACGGCAATTGTCGGCCAAAGCAGTTTTTATATCCGAATGAATAATCTTGCGCTGGATGGAAGCGATAATCTCTACCTCGTCGACGATCAGAATAAAAGCTATAAACTTATATTGAATACATTTACTACTTTCTATGTGGATCAGCAAGATGGTTCAGGTATTCCTGCCGGTGATTACTACGCGCAGGTGATCAACAAATTCGGCATCCCTGTTAAAAGTAGTAAAAAGTTTGTAACCGTTCCTGCCGGCCAATTCCTTCCTTATGTTTATTTTAGCCATACAAAAGAATGGCTGGTCAAAAGAGGTGAAATTATCAATCTGCCCGCAAGACATTTGACCAAAGCATCTGAGATTCGAGCTGTAAATTTAAAATATACCGAAGAGGGTAACGCCAACAGCTTGCCTTTGACTTTCCTCGGTATTTCTGATGATTTAAAATCCATTAAAGTGCAGATACCCGAAGATGCGCCGATAGGACTTACTTCAGATTTAAGCAGTGGTATTAGCATACGTGTAGTATTCAATCGTCTTCTCACACAAACCACTCCTTATCATGCCTATCCAATCAAAATCGTGGAGTAAAATCCTGCCGTTTTTCATAGATGATAAATCAGAAAACAGCATAAAAAATCAAAAATAAATACGAATCTTTATAGAATCGTTATAAATAAAAGAAAGAACATGTTAAGTCAACATATCAAAGAGCAGACGCACGCTGCTCACCAAAACGTAGAAGGAACGATCGTGCGCCAATTGAAAAATATTCGTTCTGAAGCAGATTATGCAGAGGTTTTAAAAGGTTTTTATGCTTATTTCCGTGCTGTGGAAGATAGCATCGCTCCTTTTGTTACATCCGAAGTATTACCTGATCTGGCGGAACGCCGCAACTCATCGTATATCAAAAGTGATATTGAAGCCTTGGGCGGTAACGTGGAGAATCTTCCGGAAGCAACAGCTCCGGCGGTAACCAATGTGCAGGAAGCTCTTGCGTCATTATATGTACTGGAAGGATCGATCATGGGTGGTCCCTACATCGTACAGATGCTGAATAAATATGGCGTCAACAAGGGAACCTCTTTCTTTGAGGGTTACGGTGACAATAGCCGTGAGATGTGGGCTGGGTTTACAGCAGTATTGAACAAATATGCTGCGGATCCTGCAACTTTTGACCGTTCGGTAGAAATTGCAAACCAAACTTTTTATAACTTTGGTGAAGTATTCACGCCTATTGCCAGTGCAAACTAAATAGGCTGGATATTGTTTAACCCTTCACATGGAGCAAAAAGACAATAATAAAGACAATAAATCAAAATGGTTGAAGCGTGCCGGCATGGGGGCATTTATTTTCTTCCTGGCAAAGGGACTTGTTTGGCTCGCGGTATTTTTTTTCGCAGCGAAGTCCTGTAGTACTTTTACTTAACGTTTGAAAAGAAGCAGTCTCTAGTATTTG
The DNA here is from genome assembly GCF_002484085.1 of Sphingobacterium sp. UBA7625. Taxonomy (NCBI): domain Bacteria; kingdom Pseudomonadati; phylum Bacteroidota; class Sphingobacteriia; order Sphingobacteriales; family Sphingobacteriaceae; genus Sphingobacterium; species Sphingobacterium sp. UBA7625. Next base: position 113,514 of record NZ_DLJD01000065.1, on the reverse strand, counting down.
CTATGAATGAATACTAGAGATTGCTTCTGTTAATTTCAAGCAAACAACCGTTTAGCGATTGCAAATTCCTTTAGCTCGCGCAGTATTTTCTATTACCGTTTTTAGCTTATTCCATTCACGCTCAGTTGGAAAGTTCATTGCTAGACAAGTTTATGTTAATATTCCAATGGTTGCTTCCTCCATCTTGCACATCGATAATATCTTGTGAGAACTTCTCGCACTTCATCCTTATGTCCCTATATAAATAGATACGGATAATAATATATAAACTTCCAAACTGGTTTTCGGTGGTGGATCTCCTTTGCCTCCTCCTTGCTGGTGATATGTCAAAACTTTATTAAAATTAACTGTATTTTCTTCTTCATCACGATAGCGTTTTTCATCATAATCGTAAAACATACCATCTTGGGCTTCTCTAATGACCTAGATATCTCTTCTTGCTATGTCACTATCAGGTTTAACCATAAGCAGCATTTGAGAATAAACAATAGCCTCTTCATCCGACAATATTTTTTCAGGAATATGGTTATAGTACAAAATAATCTCCAGAATATCTGCATCCATTGGCTTTAGCTTATCCGCTTCTTTCGCATGGTACAGACCTATCAATTCACACCCATCAATATGATTTAAAATCCCCCCATCAACCTACTAATGGATAGATGTATTCGCCAATCATCCTCTTTACCCCCTAAAAGTCTTAACATATAAGTATAGATAAAAAAGTTAACATCTCCGTTTTCTGGATTATAAGCAAGTCTATATAAAACTTGTTCAAACTCTTCAAAGTCAATACTATTAAACAAACTATCAAGTGGATTCAAGTTTAACTCCTTCAAACTAGTCTCCAAATTCTTTAATTCCATTTCGTTAATTACTTTGCTAAAACTTGTAACGCCTTCCATTTATAAACAGGATCAGTAATTACCCAAACATTGCTAACTACAGTCTTACCCGCAACATTTTTAGTAGACATTCCCTCTTTTACGGACAGAGATTACAATGGGAGTCTAAATATCCCCTCTATGCCGTAAGAATATGGGCCTTAATTTATCAAGTTCAATAGACTCCCATTGTCTCTCTTTCGCAAGTAAAAGAAGTTCATTGCCAATACATAATACCTCTTTAAAAAATACGTTTATATCAACAAAACAAGATGATGTTGATTTTCTGTTTTCAAAAAAATCTACCCTATATAAATTCGAAGCCTTAGATAAAGTAAAATAAAACGGTCCATCAAAAAAAACAAATCTTCCTTTGTAATTCGAATTAATTTTCATTACATCTAGTTCATTCTTCCAAGATTCTAAAATAAGAACAATATTATCATTCCATTGTTTTTCCGGAAAATATTTATCGGGTCCCAATTCTAGCGAAATAATGCCTGTTAAAACACCTCTTCGAGAAAATTCCAATGATTCTCTAACAAAATTAATTTTCATTTCTTACACTTTAGTAAACGGGATAACCTGTTTCAATAATTTTTGTTGCCTTATTAATCCACATCTCTATCTCCAAACCGTTTGAAGCCGTACCTCTTAATAACATACGATCTCCCTGTGTTTCAAGCTTAGTGTGAACATTTTTATATGCATCTCTTATTGTTTTAATTACAGTTTCCTTTGACATCGTTTCAGGAAATAATGTTTTCAATGGACTCACTCGGCTTCCTCCTTTAACATGACCTGATAAAACATGTTCTACATCTACAGACATTTTCTTCCAACTTGGTAATATCTTTTTGAGATGACTTATGACCTTCGTGCTTTTCTTTAAAGCATTTACTTTCCCATTTGGGCTTCGATCAAGAATAGCGAACCCAGCTGTAGCTATCCAATAAGATGTTTGATCAATTTTTGCTTCGTCAAATCTTGGCACAATGTAATGTCCTGTAAAATGATGAAAACTATCTTCAAACTGTGAAAAACCGGGTATGGCACTAAATTGCACATCCGCCATTGCATTCCAAACACCGTTAATTTGCGCACTATTTTGTTTATAAAAGTTATTCACACTCTTATAGCCATTTACAACTACTTCCTCAAGTCTGTTATAAGCATTAGTAAATACTTTTTTTATTGGAGGATCTCCATCACTCCACCCTCCATCGATATCAAAACCACTCACCGGATTATTCCCCATACCTACATAAGGCGAGTCATATTGTCCATAAGGATCTGTTGTCAACCATCTTCCTATCGCAGCATCATAATTACGTAGCTCAAAATTGTTCCAGCCGGTCTCCTTGTCCTTCTCAGCGTACAATCCCTGATAACCATATCTGTTCTCAATACCTCCAGAACGTACTTCCATACCAAAAGGATAGTAATCTGCATAGTAAACAATATCAGCCGCTCCCCCTGGAGTCTTGTTCCTGTTAATGACTACTCTAGTATTGCCCAGATGATCAGCAATCGTATATTGATAATTGCTTCCCAGTCTATAGTAGGTACCCAAACGATCCGATCCATAGATTGGCTGTTCCTTTAGCTGTATTGCTCCCGTTCCCTGCTGCTCAAAGACTGCGGCCAATGTCCCATTTCCATCGTAGCTGTACCAAGTTACCGCACCGGTACGATGATCTTTCTTCATCACCCGATTGCCGTCATCGTCGTATACAAAGCTAAGAATTATTGTCTGCTTTGTATTATCGCTGTAGATTTTACTTACCTTGCCTGTTACATCATAATCAAGGTACATGCCTGCAGATCCCTTTACCTGTGAAGCTAGCTGCCCCAATGCGTCGTAGGTGTAGTTAGCGTAGTTACTTACCGATGTTAATTTATTGGTATTCGCCTGATAATTGTAGGTATAATTACCTAAAACTGTAGTACCGGTTCCCGTGCGGATAAGGGATTTAATATTACCATGACTGTCATAGGTCAGCCCGTGTTCCCGGTTGGACTCGCCCGCAGAAACAAATGCAGAGCCAGCAAAATTTGGTGTCCCCCAGCGGCTTTCGGCCAGTTGTCCTACCGCGTCATAACTGTAGATGTTCATCACAGCAGCGACATCCGTCGAGCTCGGTTTCTTCGAAAACCAGCTTATTCCGTTAATCAGACCACTATAGCTTGCGGCACTTCCTCCCTTCTGGATATTGGGTATTCCTACCTGTTTGTTGTTATAGTCTCCCGGATGGTATTCTAGGTTTAAGCCAAAGACATCCGGCGCAAAACCATTCCCACCGTCCATCCCCGGATCTTTTGCTGCATTGGCGTTGTTAATACTCTTAAGTTTACCATCAATACTATACACATAATCTATACCCTGTAATTTATCACCCAGCTCCATGCGCTTAAGCGGGCCATGTAGGTAATAACTGTATTTAGCATGCAGAACTTTACTTGTAGCATTGTCAGTTGTATTGGTATAAGTGGCTACCAGACGTTTATTTTTATCATATTCAAAATAGTGAACCATGGTTTCAACAGCAGTACTTTTCTGGTAAATACTCTTGACCACATTGCCCAGATCATCATAGGTATAATCCATTGTTTTATAACCGAGACCGGCAACATATTTGACTGTCCAAATCACATTCCCATCACCATCGTAGTTGTACCAGGTTTTACTGACTAAATTCGCGGGAGTCACCGCTCCACTATACTTAGCCTTGGTAGCCACGGCGCTACCGGAAAGAAAATAGCTATCTTGAACGTAATTTGCAAGTGTGGGTACTACCGATGCTGTATCATAGGTCACCACAGTCACATCGTATTTTGTACCTGCTGGATACTTACTAGGATCTTCTTCGGTAGCATCAAGCATGGCAGCTGTAAGATTTCCAAAATTAACCGCACCCGAAGGGGACAGTTCACCGCTCTCCACATTGCGACCATAACGATCATAGTTTGTATAGCTGAACTTATTGGTCGATCTCTGAAGTGCGTTCTGTGAATAGCGCAGCTTACCATCACTGCTGTATTTGAGTTCACTCTTACCCGCATCCGGATCCGTGCTTTCAGTCAGGTTGCCTTTGCCATCATATTTGAATGTTTTGACAAATGGAACACTGGCCAATGTAGCAAAACTTCCTACGCCGCTGGTCCATAATTTCTTAACACCCTCCGGAGCTATAGTAGCTTTAACACGTCCCAGTTGATCATAGAATGTGAAAGTGACATCGGATAAACCTAACTTATAAATAATCTCATTATACCCCGAAAAATCGGAAAACTGATAAAGTCCCGGTAAAAGTGCCCTCGTCCCAACATTCACCGACTCAGCTTCACTCCGAAAATAGTCCTTTAGCTTACCAGATGGGAATGTGATATTTTGATTGGTGACTATACCAAAATAATTGGTTTCCGAGGTATTCAGCGCCAAAACTCCGGTCAACATCAGGTCATTCCCACTGCGTCCCGTCATTACGGTACGTCCATCTATGCTCACGACAACGGAAGCTCTATTGTCTGCATCAAAACTTACAGACATCATTTTCTGTCCGTTAACATTCAATGTCGTATCCCCGATATCAGAGACCGGAAAATAGGTACGGCGCACCAAATTATAAAAGTCCAGCTCTTTATGGACCGGCGCATTGAACTGGCGTACTTCGTGACCGCCACCCAATTTCATTACCTGTCCAACCCCGCCAGAGACAGACAGGACATTAGTGCCGTTTTTGGCTCCAGCGGATGTACTATAAGGCATATTGGTATAATCATGGAGCCTTTCCCAAGGGTTCTTGCTGCTGTAATAATAGCCTAGGCTGCCGATAAGGCCACTGGTGGTATCAACAGGATCGGGTTTGAGGCTCTTTTCCGGCAATCCTGCAGTGCTCGTAAATCTGCTATAATTGCGATAATTAAACACTGTATTCCCCGTTGCACGCACAAAATCTTCCTTATAATTGAATGCAGCATTGTTGATCGGAGCAGACATCGTTGTCCCTACCTGCCTACCCCCCACATCATAAAGAGGCTGTGCCGCCAGTACATGCCCAGCCTGGATATTCCTGGTCTGGGTTTGAATCAGTTTACCATTGTCATCAAAAAAAGACTTAGTCTCTCCAATAACCGCTCCACTCGCGTCAAAAGAACGGGACAATGTCCAGTTCATCTCCGTGTTCTCATTAGGATTGTTAGGAGCAGCTGGCCCAGAGACCCCATTGTCAATCCGCAGCACCACGTTTGACCCACTCTTAAAATGGACGCCTGGTTTGAGCGTTATACTCACTCCACTGGTTGCGGTATACGTTTGACCTGACTCCACAACAAATGAGGTCGTGCCACTCGCTGGTAAAGTTATTGGATTCAAGCTGACAGTTTGCGAAAATGTAACAAGAGGAATTACATGCAGTATAAATTGCAACATGATCCTTTTAGATATCAAAATTGTCTTCAGTGATTTTTTCATCCTACAATCCATGTTTTGAATGTTTAGTATATACCGATCTTATTTATTGATTGCACGCCCCAAGCGATTCAAAACTGACCGCGCTCCATCCTGTATAAAATTCTCCATTTTGGGAATAACCGAAAGCAACTGTGTACGGATCTTCTTCCGTACATAAAGTGAAAACTCGTTTACCGCCTACATTTGAGCCCAAATATTTAAGAGGCATAATAGAATATGCATTCACTCCACAGTTTTTATAGCGGATCCACATTGTTTCTGGATCAAGACCAACTGTAAATTTATAGGTTTTACAGGCGGAGCATATACCGATCGTATTTGCATTTCGTTGCCCCAAACGATCCAATTCTGCTTTGGCTTTTTCATTGGCATCTGTTTTGCTAAATTTTGAAGAAAATGCCCCGGCAGCTATTTGATATGAATGTGTAGAACCTTCCAATTGGTATCCGCAATCATTTTTTCTATATATGCCGCTTATTTCATCATTATAATACACTTGATCAGCTGATTTCGAGGCATAGTTCATCTGATATTCATTGGTCTTATATGGTGCACGACCAAACTGTTCCCTATAGGTTTTTATCAGACGTCCGATTGCATCATACTCAAATCGCGTAAATAGATTGAGATGATCCAAAATATAAGTAAGCTGCCCTGAGAAAGCATCATAGACATAAGCTATAGATGAACTATTTTTGGGGTGAAAACGAAAATCATCTACAAATCCTGCAACAGTACCGGTATTTTTAGTGAATACTTTAAGCGTTGTCCCCCCTGTAACCTTGATCTCCAAATTGACTAAAGTCCAGTTTCCAGACTTCTTCGTACTGGTAGCAGACGTAATAGGAGCCACAATATCGGCTCCGCCAATGTTGTAGTATAGACCAAAATTACTATTAGCTACATTTCTGACCCAGACACTAGCCACATAAGTACGTCCCATTGTCAAACCGGATACGGGAACAGTATATTCAAATCCTGTTGCGTTAGCAGGAACCGACAGACTTTTGCTTCCCGTATGCGCAGCATTAGATGAAACTGTTCCTCCCCCTTTGGTTACCTCTCCAGATACCGTTTTACCCAACAGCTCGTCCTCAGCCCCACTGAAAGCAATTTCACTATACTTCGCAAAATTAGCTCCCGCCACAATCTTACTATTGTTATAGCCGTAACGATTGGCAGAATAATTATTATTTCTGTCATAATCTTCCAATGCCTTGGAATATACATTGTACAGGCTGTAGGCGCTTACTAACTTCCAGTAACCACTACTAAAACTAAACTGGGAGATAGGTAACACCCCCGATACCCCATATTGATCTGGTATTTCGAGAATCTCCTCCCTTTGCTTACGCCAAATATTACCATTGGTCACTGTATTTTGCTTGATGATAACTCCGTCTAAACCCAATACATCGCCTCCTTTTCCCCAGATCGTTCTGGAAGCACTAATGACCCCTAACTTATTATTATTAGCATCAACTTTATAATTCACCTGACTGTATACCTGACTTAACATATTCTTATTATTTAAGTTGATTAGCTTACTCCTCATCTCAGAATATTGTTTATAAGCAAAACCAGTTTCAGTCACAAAGTAATTTCCATAAGAATCTTTTTTGAGCACACTATCGGGCTGACCATTCAAGAAATCGAAACCTAGATTTTTCGTAGTTTCGGAGGAGTTATTGACATAGTCATTAATCGTTGATGATAGTAAAATAGAAGGGTATTGTTCTCGGGCAGTCATTATAACGTTGGAACCATCCTTAGCCGTATTATATCGTGCTTCTGCAAATCGCTCATTTATGAAACCTTGCAGATTAAACTTATTTTTCAACTCCGTCTTATAGTAATCACGGATGTCATTTGACGGTACTGCCCTTTCGGTTTGATCATATAAATACTCATTCTTTGTTTCTTTAATGAGTTTACCATCTGCATCGAAATATTTAATACCTTTGAGGTCTCCGATATTGGTAGTAAAATCACTAATTCGAAGATTTACGGCATGTACATTATGTTCTCCACCATCCTGATCTTGTAAGATCGCCCGTTTGATCATACGCTCGTCCATAACCCTATACCTATTTTCTGTATAACCTTCTTTTTGGGAATCACCATTTGGTAAAATAACCTTGTTCTGGATACGGACAGATTCATACATCACTCCCGGTCCCGGTATTTCACGTGCGTATTTAAGGATATCCTGAACCCCTCTGTTCAGGAGCTGTTTGTACATCGTCTTATATTGCTCATTTGAAGTTCCTGAAAAATCTCCTGTTTCAATATTATAAGGTAGATAAGAGGTCAGACCAGTGGAGGAATTATTCACCCTGTATTGATACTCAGTTTGATAAGTGGTATTATCGACTGTTTTAATACCAATTGTTTTTATACGTACACCGCCACCGTAATTGATCAAAGGATCAAGCGGAAGCCTGATATTACCGGCATACATAGAGGGTACATCACCCGTAAATCGAATTATGATACTATTGGTCGCACTGACATCACGACCTTCATAATAACATGTAGGGCTCCCTGAGTTTGAATAAATAGGCGCCACTGGAAATGACAATATTTTTCCTACAAAAAAACCGTTAATGACGCTTCCTACAGTATATTTTTCTTCAAAGATCTTTACATCCAACGGGAGATCAATTGCAAATCTTCGATTATCTAATCTTCTGAAAGACCTCATTGGAATGGAAACGTTTCGTTCAAAAACAGCTTTCTTAAACTCATTGCTCTCGTAATTGAGTTCAATACTACTACCTGTAGGCGAACTTATAGACCTTAAATTCCAGGCGTCAGTTCCTTTGGCAGATGTAGCGGTGACGCGTTTTGCCAAATCATCATTTAATCCAAGCAAAGTTTTATCAATATCGCCCTTATAGTATCCCCAAACATCTTGACAATCTTTGCAGTACTCGGGATTTTTCGTTCGGCGAAGTTTTAAGGCAATAGGATTTTCCCCGAACCCAGTTCCATTTGCCACAGTATAAACCTTTCCCTTTCCTCCATTTGTTACGGCTGTGATCATACCATAATAAATGGAGTTATCCTCCGCATGCTCGACCATAGTTCCAACTTCCATTGAAATCGTGGAAACAGTGGTAAATTGATTATTTGCAACTACAGTAGCGTCGAATATAGCATTATTTGGTTCATCGTAGGAAAATACAGTTTGCGGGAGGAGATTCGCTCCACCTTTTCCTTTAAATTGAATACCTGTCAAGGTTAATTTGCCATATTTTACAGTAGGTTGGTCTATCCTAAAACTATTGGGAGTATTCTTGACCAGGCTATTGTCATGTCCGAAATCAATGATACGAATGGCTTTACTTTCCAATAAAGATCGTCCGACTTCATTGACATCACCAAAATCAAGCACATTCGAAAACAGACCATTATATGAATATTTTATATCTCCCGAACTTTGCTCATTAACCAAATTAGCATCGGAATTATTTAACAGATATATTCTAGAAAGTTTTAATGACTGGGCTGAATGAGAACTAAATCCGCCGTTATTATACTCATCTTTGCCGAAAAAATTTGCTCCAGTTCCCTTACCGTCCAGTCGGACATCTTTTTCAAAAATAGCTGTATGTGTCCTGGTCCGTATTTTATTCAGGTAATATAGTTGTTTATAACCGAAACTGTACATTTGATAATTTTGGTCTAAATCACGATCTTTCCCTTCTGCGGGCGTGCGCCACAAATAATTATCGGTCCACATACCATAATCCATCGCTGTCCAATACCCCCAATCTGCTGCGTCAACCAATCCATTTCCGTTCCGATCTACGTAATCTGGCCCTGTTACTGCGGTCAATAACCAAGTATAAGCGTAGGGTTCATCTCGTGTAGTTGCTGAAAATTTAAATCCTTCTGTTGCGTTGTTTATATAATTATAAGAGTATTCACTATATGAATAAACAGGTAAAGCATAATGATAGGTCACTCCTGATTCATTGGTCACCATAAATCCACCGATTTGGCTAGCTCCTTTGCTGACGGTGGTATTATAACCGATGACACCACCATTTACCAATCTCTTAAACCCCTTGGCTGTCGTGCCAACATCGATAAATCCTTTCGATTTAGCAGCGCCACTGGAAATTTCCGCGTTTGTAAAGTATTTAATATGTTTTGAACCTATGATCTCATTCCCCAAACGATTGTCTATATTCCCCCCCATGCTAAAGGGTAAAATAGTGCGTCCACGCAGCACGCCCAACTGCATAGCTACATCGTCCATCCCTTGATCAAAAGAATTAGAAAAATCGTTCACAAATCTAAATCCAACTCCTTGTTTTATAAAGGAGTTTGTTGCAGTAGCTTTACTAAAGCTTGCTCCTGACTGGCTATTTTGCAAATGTAAAGAACGTTGATATAGGAATGGACGAATCTGTCCTCCTACTCCTTGTCCGGAAATGGAATAATTATCGTATTCAGGTAAAGTGCCTCCCAACATTTGAAAGTCCTCCGGATTATCAGCTATATTGATATTATCAGGTAAAAGTCTATAATTGTCATAATTATAATCATTCCAATAGGAATAATCGGTATTTTCGGAAAATATCGGGGCATATAAACTTCCCGAAGAGTAGACCAGAGATGTTTCATCGCTCCAATAACGTGTATTTTTGAAGGACAACCCTACACTTATTACGCCCAGGGGGATGGTTAACCCAAAACCTGAGCTATTGGTACTAATCTTTCCTGCATTTTTATTCATTACGGATCCAGTAGAACCCATAATAGATAAACTTGGTTTATTAGACGAGCTACTCATTGATGCGGACAAGAGGCTGGTCGATACCTTATCGCCGCCATTTGATTTGGCTAATGAAACACCTCCTCCCACACTTACACTCTCGAAATTTGTGTTTATACTAAGACCAGTTGACAAACCAATCCCCTTAGCGACCGCTCTCCCTGTGGAAACACTCATCCCTGTATAAACACCACCGTAAGGACCAATACCAACATCTATACCAGTACTAATAGGCCCCATATTAAAACCGTAACCCACGCTAGCGCCGACACCGAAACCTTGATATGTATCCGAGGAGAATACCAATCCGACGTTGACAGTACTTGCAAAACCAACATTTAGCCCATATTCTTTACGACTTCCGCCGGACCAATAATCTCTCCTTTTGAGGCTCACTTCACTATAATCATCTGGTAAACCAGCTACATTTCGATTGATTGCTCCAGGATTAAGCGTCCATCCCAAGCCCACCCAGGATGCTTCAACGTCAGGGCGTATACCAGCATGGTAGGACAGAGATAATGGGTACCCCCCTTCCGGTCCTGGAACCTCCAATAAGGGAACATTATAGGTAAGACTTCCAGTCAGTGGATTGACCATATCTGTCGTGTCCACTGGCTCAAAACTTGACGCTTCGGGAGCCGTTGGCCCTGCTGTCAGAGCAACCGCGATACCTGGGCTCAAAATTTCGAAAATAATGAAAATAGTAAGAAAGATAGCGATCCTTTTTGCTTGTCTATTTAGTGTAACGATAATTCCCATAAGAAAGATAGTTTATTAAACATGGTCGATATAAGGGTTGTAATTTAACTGATCAGAAGTAAACTTGAATTTAAGTATTCCAAGGTTCATTCCGAATTCTTCAATATGCAGTTCGACATCTTCCGTGATTGGAATATTGTCATCGAAGACCGCCAATAGTTCTTTGCTCCGCCCCATATTATATGTCGGCTGGTAGCTCACCATACTTGCATTATGTGATTTTCCAGAGGCTGTCAGGACTTTGATCTTGCTGTCTATACCAGATGAAAAAAGTTGTACATAGGAGCCATATTGCCCTCGAGGCAATTGAGCCAGTAAATCTCGATCATGATATGAATTATACTCCTGATAAATACGGCTAGATTCAATATAACCAATCTTTTGTTTATCAAATACAAATTGGTAGATACTTGCACATAAACAGAGGATGACTCCCCCCCATAAAAATAGGTTACTCTTCATGATTTTGATTAATTTAAAAATGGTTAAATAAGAAAGTTAACAGAGTATAACTATAAATACAATAGATACGGCATTAGAAAATAGGCTTAAATACTTTTCATTACTTGGCCAGTTCCATTAATTTAAGCTTAATTAAATATAAGAATTTAACCAAATAATATGCAAAAATATTTGCAATAAATTTTCACTTAACCAACACACTTTCCATATGAAAGAAAATGCATCATTTCTTCCAATATCACATTATTTTAAAACCCATCTTTTTTTCGCGGTATAACGACCACCGACAGCATGCAATTTTTAGTTTGAGCATCTACAGATTTTCAGATATGATATTTCCAATTGACCTTTATCTTTTGTTTCTTTTCTGTAGCAATTTTATCTGATTGGCCTGCGTCCTGATCTGTTCTGATTGTTTTACTACGGTATCGTTCAACTGGATCATCTGTAACGTCATCTCCTCGATCTTCTGTAGTAAATCTATCTGCAGATCACCGACATTAATACCATTCTGCTCCATTTGTTTTGCGCTCGGAATTCCCGGAAGGTGTTTATTTTCCTGTACGAACGTTTTTATAGAATCTAAGCTTGGAAGATCATAATCAGGTTCAAACACAAAATCTGCAGTTTTTTGCGTATTGACAAGAATGCTATGTGCACGTGCTGTGCCAACAATATCCAATTTATGTTCCGGACTTTTGGTTCCGATACCAATACGGCTCTCCGTAAAACTTCTGAAAGAACGTACTTCCGAATTTTCTTCTGACACCGGAGTCGATACGGTGAGGCCGGTAGCAAGAGTCTCAATAAAAGCCGTTTGTAACACATGAAATTTAACCTTAACGGACAAAATATTGGAAGTCGAAACCAGATGGTAAATGGGAATTCTTGAGTTTACCGCATCAAATTCACCTATTGTCCATTGTCCGGCCAGAGGCTCACTTGCGGCAACAATTTCACTACTCTGACTTAAATATGCCTGCGGAGTACCCCCATATACGATATCTATACGCTTGGTCAATACACCTCTATTCAGTTGGGTATTATAGCTACCTGTCAATTGTATTTCAATATTTCCCGCAATTGGATTACCTGTTGGCACATTAATATAGCTCACCATTTTTGCCGTTGACCCAAAAGCGATATTGAAGGACTTCTCAAAAAAATGTTGGGCTTGAACCTGTAGCGAAACCAACATTGTCAACAAAACAATAAAATAACGATTCATCATGGTTTAAATATAATTAGGTTAATAAATAGATTATTCGTTTTGGGATTCTGCTCGTATACTCATTTGTGTTTTTATTATTAATTGATATATAACAGCAAAATTCCGTTCATATTTGAATTATAAGAATGTATTCCGATCTTTGAAGAACCATCTGTTTGCGCCGGGGCTCAATTTTCTTCTACTTTTTTATTCATTGAATCTATCACCTTCTTCTGTTACTTTAAAGAAGTAAATAACAAAGAAATCACGAATAAATTTATCGGCTACAATAAACAACTCTGACTAAAAAGATGATCAATGATTGACAGGATACGGCATTACTAATTGAGCTTAATTACTTTTCATCTTTCGGCTAATCGCATTAACTTAAGCTCAATTAAAGATAATAAATTTTCGAACAGATATCATAATAATTTTTTGTTAACTATTTCCCTACTATAGACTTCAATAAACATCCTAACGATATCTATATCCTATAGCTGCATGATGCAAGTCCAAATAAACAAAAAAGCACCCGAAGGTGCTTTCATATTTACTTTTTCCGTTTGGACCATCTTCCGAGCAGTTGGCTTGTTGCGAAACTGACCAATGTTCCCAGGGCAGCTGTCAGTAGTGTTTGTAGGATATCGCCAAAAGAAATACTCGCCCACAGCGAACATAGCGTACCGCCAAGTGTACCTATGCGGATATCATTGACTTTCATCTGGTCCTCCCTCCTCTTCAATCCTGTCCTTTTCGCTTTCCTCCTTGTCGTCAATGACGGATTCAACAATACCTACACCAATAGCGAGATATTTTAAAATATCCATTGCCTTTCCCGGCAACTTAACCGGAGCCAACAGGATCACCTGCAGTGCCCGACCGATTTTATTGATTATTTTCTTCATTATTTAGTTTTCTATAAGCTGTTAATACTAAATATTTAGCCTATTATGTCCCCCATCTTTCTCCGAACGATTGTCCTGGTCTTCGAGCTATGGTCTATTTATCCTGTCAACCGCTTAACACACAAATCCGGCTGACAGATCTGTAACCAGACTTCGCCCTGCGCCATCAGGCCCAGCAATCGTTTATACAAAGCTTTGTACGCTTTCTTCGACTGATAGATTTCGTATTCTCTGGTATCCTTGATGTATTTCATCGTATAGCCCACCAATAGACAGCCGGCAGTATCGCCAAAATTGTTACCGATATGGATGTAGACATAGGAGAAGTCGGGAATTGAAAGGATCTCGATCATGCCTTTGTGCAATTCTGGGAACAGTCTCTTATACCGCGCATTCATGGCACCATACCTGTTGAGCCCCAATTTATAGCTACCCGCAGGGATCGCTGTACTGCCCTTGATCTTATAATCACGCACGGAATCCTCCAGTCCATAACAGAAAAATTCACCGTTGATATAGATTTCGGAAAGGGTGCTGTTTTCTCCTTTTTTCACGCGTTTAACGTTTACAATTGATTTCATAAGTTTTTGTTCAAGTTTGACAAAAGGAAGTCAGCGCCCGTCAGGCAGGCGCTGATTCCATCCCGGTCCGATTACCGTGCAATCAGCGAAACTGGTTCGCACCAATCCCCCGTTCCCTTCCCGTTGCGCGTACGTATGCGCACGCAATAGCGTACTCCGGGTTCCATTTCTGATAGCACATTCCCACGTGAGGAGGTCGTCAGAATGACCTTATTCCAGGTGATCTCTCCCGTACTTGCCATCGTGCCAATTTCCACCTCGTATTCCCAGGCTGCCTTAACGGGCGTAAAATCGAGACGTAGCTGTCCACTGAGGCGACCGTCGCGCAACTGTACTTTCTCTACCATTGTGGGGGTCTGCGTGCTGCTGGGTTGTGATGCCAGAACCATCCCGGTACTCAGCAGCAGCGAGAGCTGACCGTTGGCGACTTCATTGACATAATGTGCCAATGTACGGAGCGCATTCAACAGCGCGTCACGGCTCTCGTTCTTTTGACTGATCTCCAATGCGCTTCCACGGCGGCTGGCGATCTCATGCTTGGTGATATAGTCGTTGACCAGCGGTTCCAGAACCGTGATTGCCGGATTTGGCTGTGGGAAATTCGCTTGTGCCGTTGTTTCCTGCATGGCTTTTAAAATGCGGCCAGCCAGTGTCGATAACGCATAGTCAGACCAGCCCGAATAATTGCTGATTACTTTTTCTTTTCTCATTTTGTTGTCTTATAAATCATGAATAAAAATTTTACGTTCTGTTTTGGAATACGCCTGTCTTACTAAGGGGGTACCCAATGCCTTATGGATCGTCGTGTTTTCATGATTCAAAGGTGGTAGGAGAAAAGCCCAAAAAGCGATCTTTTGGGCAAGGATGGGCCAACTTGGGCAAACGCTGATCTGTCTGCCTGGCAAACTTTGGCAAAGTCCGCCATTTCGCATTTACTTTTACCCGGGACGAAATCACTTGTTCCCAGACCAACAAAGCAGCCGTGCGCAACACATACACTCCGGGCGTCCCGGTAAACACTTGCGCGCTCAACGCATTTTCTTCGGACGTTTTTTAAAACCAATGAACCGCAGGTACAAACAGGAGCCAGACGAACCAGATCGGGTCAGCGCCCAAAGGATTATGGTCACAGTCACAAGAAGATGCAAATGAGGTACTACGAAATGTGAATAGCTTAAAAGAATATACGTTGGTAATCGAAGCGATTGTTATCATTGCCGAAGCAGACAGTTGCTGCGTGCCGGCAAACACGTTTGCCACGAATGAGATTGCGTATACGGAGCAAGACAAACCGCGGTATATCGCAACAATTGTTTCGGCCTTCAATGACTTTAAAAGAAAAGAGCAAGCAATTCTACAAAGGGAGGAAGAAAATTAATCAAATGGAATAGCTAGTGCGACGGTGAACATTGATTTTGCCTGGGCAGGCAAGTAAACATTGTCGACGGGTTATAGAATTGCTTGGTGGTGTGACAGGAAATCACACGGATCGGAAGAGATTGCGGCCCGGCAGAACCAAATATCGGACCGTCACGATTTACCCTTGATCAGGCAGTACCATTTCTTGGCATCTTCCACTTCAGCCCTTATGAGCCGTACATTCCGTTTTTTAAATATGCTCGTCAATTTCTTCTGCCGCCGCAGTGCGTCCAGGGTGTTGCGGCTGATCTTAAGCTCGAGGTAAGCTTCTCTTATGGTCATGAGCTCCTCCTCAGTGTAAGTCTTTACCTGCTGTATTTCTGTGGATTCTTCCTCTGTGGGTTCCACTGCATTTTGCGCAGCCTTGCGCTCTTGTAATAGGCTCAACATGGCCAATAGCGTCTGATAGATCGCTTCACTTCTGTTTCTCATATACAATTTCAATTAGATAATTTATGGTCATATCAATCGTATCCCCATATTAGCAGGGACAATAATAATCTGGTGGCTATATAATTGGTTACCGCAACGCAAAACTTCTGTTAACGCGCTATCGCTGCCTATCGTGTTCGAAGAACGATCCGTTCTATCAGCACAGCTATTAATAAGTGCTGAGCCTCTCGCTCATATTTGTCAACAATTTCCGTACTTTCAAAATACTGCTCCGGTCCAGATCGCTATATTTTTTTCGCAGGCTCTCGTACGAAAGATGCTCTTGGTTGACCGTGCGAAATGATGTACAAACAAAGGTCAACATCTGTTTCAGTGAGCCCTGCTCGACCAGTTCCATATCCTTTAGCAGCCGCATTAGCAGCAATAACTCCCTCGAGGCAATCTTTAATGTACAGGTTTCTTTTAGACCAGCGAGCTGAAACCCTACATTTGCGATCCATACCTTATAAAACGCCAACTGATCAGCCATCCAGATCTGCCTAGCTTCTTCACTCAAGGCCGAAGTCGCCAGAAGAGACTGCAGTTCCGAGCGACCCAATAGCAAATCGGACTGGTAGCCTGCAAATTCCTTTAATAAAATACACAAGTCTGTACAGCTCTTTTCAAGCTGGATCAGCGCTTGCATCCTGCAATCGGCAGCCAGATCCCCTCGTTCGAGCGTCGCGCAATCTTCTTGCAGCGCCCCTATCGCGGCCTGTATATTGCCTTTAAACGTCACTTTTAAATTGTTTCCGCTCATTTTTAAACATATTTTTCACTTTCTTTACATAGGTTCGGCCCACCTGCTGTTCGGTACGCCCCATTATCCCGCGCAGCTCCAGCACATTTCCGCGCCTAAGACATAGTATATTCCGCTTCAACAAAATACAGTCGCGATGCACCTGGATAAAAAACTCGGGCGGCAATGCCTTATTTAGCGCACTTAAAGTCATATTGAGCACGATTCTTTTATTGCCTGAATACAGCTCCACCTGCTCACTGTCACTCTTGGGCACGAACATATCCATCTCTTCAAAGCACAGTTTCATTTTATTCTCTTTCCCCGGCAGGATCAGGCTAAACTCATCCGTTAGCTTCGGAAAGCGCTGCAGTAACTGCCCATTCGTCGCTTTTTTCTTTAATTCCAGCTTTTCAAACACCCGGTCAACAGCCCGGTCAAAGAGCTCATTATCATAAGGCTTTTCCAGATAAAATCGTATACTATCGTATGGCGATAACTTGGGGCCATAATTATCATAAGCCGAACAGCAGATGATATCCAGCTTGCCGTCCAGCTGTTCGATCAGTTCAAGTCCGTGCAGTTTTTCCATTTGCATATCTACAAATAATAGATCAGCCTGATGCTCCTCGACCTTTTGCACCACGAGTGTCGGATCCGTTCCCCACCAGACCAGATGCAGGTCATTGCGGGCGTTGATCTTGTCTAAGAGCGCTTTTAATCCCGACCGCTCGTCATCTACTGCGATACATTTCAAGATTCTTTTTTCCATCAATTTTGATAAATAATTAATTTCACGTGGTAATGATCCCCTTGTGGCCCATACTCAAATACATGCTTCCCAGGGAATAGCATCGCTAGTCTCCCTCCACAATTGATCAGTCCCTGTCCGGTTGACGGCTTGGCGCTAGCTCCCCGATCGATTGCATTGCGACAATAGAACTCCAGCCGGTTATCGAGCAGATCCAGCCGGATCTGGATCGGATCCTCTTTTTTATTTTTTAAGCCATACTTAAAGGCATTTTCGAGCAGCACAAGCAATAAAGTCGGCGGCACCTTCTGTCCCCACGACTCGCCGCTCACACAATAGTCTACCATACTATCCTTAAAGCGGTGTGCCTGTATCTTGAGAAACCAGTCTATGGCTTCCATCTCCCTATCCACCAGCACCACCGTATTTCCATTGGCAACCTGTTTCACGCAATAACGCAGCAGATCTGCCAGATACTGCATCTGACGGGCAGCGCCGGGCGCAACATCTTTGCATTCCTCTTTGATATCATTCAGCACATTAAATGTCAGGTGCGGAAAGATCTGTCCCATCATTTGTTTCAGTTGCAGGTCTTTTGCTTCCAGTTCGAGCCGGTGTCTCAACTCACTTTCCGCACGATAATCTGCCGTGGACTTTTTATAAAATACCTGCAGTACAAGCGCCGTTACCATCATCATCATGCTCAGTACCTGATTGGCGATCTGCCAATACAGCCTGTCCCGCTCCGCCAGTCGGTCCGTGCTAACTTCGAAAAGCCCCAAAAAAGGGAATACGTCAAACGCAAACCAATTGACCAGTTCGATCAGGAGCCAGACCACACTGATAAAAATCAATATTTTATACCATGGCAGCGATCTCAGGTAAAACCTATACATAAGCAATAACGAGAGATTAAAAAATACAAGCAGTATACCTAGTTTTATCAGCACAGAAACATAATCCAATGTACATTGCTGTAAATGATAATTGATCAGTAACGAGAGTACGATATAGACAGGCCATACCCGTGCCTGCACATGCAGGCTCTCCCTTGTGAATATAATTGAGTCCATCATATATTGTGAAACCACAATATATCAAACACAATTGAAACACAATAAAAACTACCTTAATAATTAAGTAAAAATTTATTTACACCATTGATTAAATAAATTGACATACTCTTGTTGCTTCAATGCATATATATGATAATTCCTTTTATCCAATAAAAAATATCTACTGTCGCCCCTATCCCGATGGATCAGCCCATACCGCTGCCGATCCTGACCTTGTACATCATTATTGATTTCATCCACATAGATAAGCCCCCGCTCAGGGAGGAGCAACCGTTGCAGCTGTGTCCATACCGTCCATTGTTGTGGCGCATGCATCAAAAATGTAGCTAGAAAACCAAATAGTGCTGTCGTGGTCGTTCGCACAAAATCAGGACGCGGCATACCGACTGGAGCTGAAATAGCGTCTCTGCTCCGCAGCACGATTTCCCCTTCTTTTCTCAATGCCAGCAACGGGTAGATCGGACATTGAAGCCGATGGGCCAAAGCGGCTACCCCGCCCGGCACGTAAATATGCTGCCCCAAAAAGGTGATCTCCACAAGATTTTTGGCACTTGCAGTCCCCGTTCCTGTAAGCCCATCCGCATAAATCACGAGTTGATAGCCGGCCCGCACCAATCTGTAAATCTCTTTGAGCGCAGCCGCTTCACCCGCATTGAGCAATTTAAAGCGACCTTCCTTTTCCCCCAGCTGCATCTGTTTCATCAAGTTGGGATAACGTGAATCCCAAGTGGACCGTACCTCGTCCCCCACCAGCAGGGCAAATTTAATTTTGTCACGCAGCAGCAAATAATTGATCAATTGATATGCCCCAAAATGAAATGTACAGATAATGCCATGCCGTCTCAGCAGTTTAGCGCTTAAATATCCCCAACCAGTTATCGGCAGCGGAAATTCCCCGTCCATAAATAGCACATCCAAGGCGTTTAACGCATTGTTTTCACGAAACTGAAGATACAGCTGCCAGTGTCTGTCCCAATCCAGCAAAGGCATAAAGTGCTTTAGATTGGCGCTGAAATATGCATAGGCATTTACAGACTCCACTGTCCCGTTTGTCTCTTTCAGTTGCTTTTTGATATGCTCCAGTTTTTCAGTATACAATTTTATACACTTCATAAGATACTCCTATATTAGTTGTCCATATTTTCCGGCAGCCTGATCAGCAGTCAGGCTACCGGAAAATGCGCGGCACTTGTTTAAAACATATCCAGTCCGGGCAAGACGACATCGCAGATATCAGTTTTCAATACGGTCATTGCGACGAGGGTCATTGCATTGCCGGCTGTCAGTGTCTCTCGCGACAATACATTTTTCACCAGCTTTTCCCATTGTTGTGGTTCATGAACATTTACTTCTTCTTTCATTGTTCTGTAGATTACGATTAGTTAAAAAAATAGCGCTGCGCAGCGACGTTGTTGATAGATCTACAATGCGAACATAAGCAGGAATGCAAAAAAATGGATGAAATAAAAAACTACGACATTCTCCTCGGGGTGAATGGCAAATTTTCCAGAAAAATAGCACCTATGTCACGCTTTTTTACTGCTTTTAGGGACAGTTCCATTCCTCTTAACATGGTCCTCCGAATGAACTGTCTCCCCTGTCACTTGTGCAAAAAACAAAAGATCATTTTATTAGCCCCCTTTGTCGCTATTGAATAGCGAAGTGCCGTATCAGAAAAAATTGGGACCCCAGCAATACATACAACCTTAATGCAATGAAAAGAATGTTTACCTACTTTGAAAAGTACCATACACTGAATGACGAACCAAAGGAACTCCTGCAGCATTTTGGCAGGATACGCCAGTACCGAAAGGGTGATTTTTTTAAACAGGAATACGAACCCATCGAGAAATGGTGCTTTGTCCTGGAGGGGCTTGTCTCCAAGGAACATATCAATTCAGCCGATCAGCTTGTTATTGAGCGGATCTGCGAGCCCGGAGCCTATTTTACCGGCACCAAGCATCTATTTTCCAAGTCGAGCGAGCCTGTCGCGGTACATTTCCTTCGGGATACGACACTCTTTGAGATCCGCAATCAATACTTTCAGGACATGGTCGAAACATTCCCGGGTTTAAAAGCCATTTACCATATCCTTACCCAGCACAAGCTAAACCATGCTGTCCGCCATCAGCATACCATTCACGCCCTGCGGGCGGAGGAACGGCTCCATGACCTATACCTGTACCGTCCGCAGCTGATCAAACTGTTGACCGTGGACCAGAAAAAAGCATTTTTGGGAATCGCCAACAATACGGCATACTATAGAGCAAAACGTTACCTCGAAAAAAGAATAAAATAAATTGACATGTTGTACGAATCGTACAAGTTTAGGAAAGATGGCTGATTTAAATTTGTAGTAACAATACGGATAACAGGAATCACCCAGACGGCTGGTTTCCAGGAAGCTGGCCGATCATTATACAGGATCCCTCGATAGCATACTGTGAGGCAAAACCGATATGCGCAACAAAAATATCAACAATTTAAAACAAAAGTTATGAAAACTTTAAAATCAAAACTAATTGCTGGTGTATCAGCATTTTTAGTAGTATTCGGCGTTGTTTTCGCAGTAGACGCCATGGAAAAGGATGTAGAAAAAAAGGTAGAGAAGAAAGTAATTACCGAACAATGGTTCGATTATACCAGCTCCTCTACCAATCCCGCGGACTATGATCTTCCCGGAAATTATCATCTTTCCTCTAACCCTTCTACGGGACAAAATTGTCTAAGTGGAAATGATATAAGGTGTAAGATCAAAGCACAGCCATCAGCTACAAATCCTGATCAGCCAGATATGGACACTGTGGTCGAATTCCAAAACAGGAGACTATAAAACAGTTTGCTACTCATTCTGTTCCATACCGTTATTTATAATAACCTGATATGGAATCTTCAAAACATACGAACTGATCCTTTCAGGTTTCAGTTCGTATGTTTTACCTTTAATAGTCCTTACGATCTTTCCAATAGACCTTCCCTCAAGCACATACCGCCTTAGGTCAGACCACCTCACCCCTCTGAACGGGAGTTCTTTACGGCGTTCGTCCAATATAAGATCCAAAATATTACCCCTATTTTCAATTGGAATAAATTCCATCGAATTGTCCCACCTTTTCTTCAAAAGATCGTTCAACATATAGGTTGCCTTTTCAAGCTCATTACTACGGGCGTAACATTCTGCAATGATCAGACAGAGTTCATCCGCTGCCATTCCGACAAAATATCCCAGGTCACCATCATAGCTTCCTTTAAAACTAAAAGCTAACGGTGCGGTACTAACATCGTAAAGTAACGATCGCCGGAGATCGGAAGAAGCATACATTGCATATAAATCTGGCGACACCCTAGAGAGACTCTTAGGCTGGTCAAAGGTTGTACAATGAAAAATCACCTCTTGGTTAAAACGGTCAAACGGATACAGCGAAGCAGAGGAAAGTTCGTTATAATCCATTAAACCTTCCGTCATGCCCAATGCTTTCTGGGCATGATCCATTGCATTTCTATAGTCGGCAATGCTAAGATATATCCTTGCCAACAAAGCATGGGCAGCACATTCGTCAGGCAAGGTTTTATATTTTTGATTTTTGGACAACAGCTGACTTGCTTCGGTCAGATCGGCTAAGATCTGGTCATAACATTCTTTTACAGTCGCCCTTTTCACCTTTTCATTGATATCGGCTGATAGTTTGAGCACGATACCGGGATCAGTCCCTTCCGCTCCCACCCTAAATGGTTTTGCAAATAGCTGTATCAAACTATAAAAATTCAAGCTCCGAAAAAACAATGCCTGCCCCTTGAGGTTATTCCACTCGCCAATATCAGTTTCATCTTTTTTAATGAGCTCAAGAGTTTCGAGCGCAACATTACAATAAAACACATTCGCGTAGCTCACAGACCAATCGTTAATTTCAGAGATTAGTACATCCGTCTCCCAAATATAGGAAAGGCCAGTTGTCATCGTTGCTACTACACCGTATCCATCATCTGTAAGAAAATAATCATCTGTAATGACTTCTTGAGTACCAGTATAATTCATATTCATCCGACTATTGTTGTTCAACAGCGAACGTACATCTTCAAGGGTAGAGGGAACAACAATTTTTTTATTGGGTTCCATATCCAGGAAACTATCTGAACAGCTTCCCATAAAAATCACTATACACACCAGTGTACATGTGATCAAAAAAAATATTTTTTTCATATCTATTAAGGTTCCAATCTAAATCCAACCGAAAAAATCCTAGGACTGGGATAGCCGACAATATAATCCGGATCGAGTTTATGCCCATTTGCACGCCAAAGTATACCGACATTATTCACATAGAGATAAGGACTCAGCGCGCTGAACATTCTTCCTTTTTTCCTTGTTAATAAAACCCTGTAGGAAATATTGATATCCTGAAGGCGTATATGGTCGCCCTTTTCGACCAAAGCGCTTGAACTCCGATAAAAACTGTTTCTATTTGCATTATTGGGATACACCATTGAAGGGATATCTGTATACTTCTCATCCCCTGAAGCCTGCCATCTTTTTTCAAAATCCGCATGACCAACATAGCTCTGAAACAACTCACCATAGTCTACCGACTTTCTGAGGAAATAATAGCCCAATCTATAGGTAAGGTTAGCGGAAAGTGTAATCCCTTTCCAACTCCACGTGTTGCGCACTGCTCCAAATACTGTCGGCAGAGCTGCGCCATGAAAATCGAGTTCTTCGGGCTCAGTCTTACGCAGCATATTGAGATAATCCTTACTAACTTCTCCATTCAAGTAGCCCATGGGATCACCAGTTTCTGAATCCAGACCTGCCCAACGATAGCTTACCACTGCACATATCGGTTTTCCGACGATCGGTTGAATTGTATTACCATCGGTCACATAGGCACGTAGGTCTGTAATGGGGTTCAAGTATCGGGTAACCTTGCTTTCCGTCCAGCTCAATAGGTAATCTGTACGCCATGTTAATCGATCTTTTATATTTTGGGTATACAGATTAATATCAATTCCCTTACCGAGCATTTCTGCAGAATTCACTTTTTGCTTATAGCTGCCCGTGCTCGGGTTCAAGGCTCCAGTAGTCTGGTCAAGCAACATAAAACCCAAAAGATCCCGCCCATTTTTCCGATAATATTCGATACTTCCACCAAATCTTTCGGTACTACCCCTGAAATCCACACCAATATTCAACATTCCCGTTTTCTCCCACCTGAGGTCAGGATTCGGCGGATTCATGATATTTGCATAAGGGGCATTTACAAGTTCATTGTTCCCGATGTAGCGTATAGAAGTATAAGCAGCCAACGAATTGTCCATATTTCCATTCACCCCATAGGTTAGTCTAAGCTTTAGATAATTGATAAATGCATTGTGATAAAATGGTTCGTTGCTTATTGTCCAGCCGAGCCCCGCAGACCATAGCGGGACAAGCTTCTGGTTGGACCTCACACCAAAGAGGTTAGATCCGTCCTGCCTTACACTTGCATTCAATGTATATCGGCCAGCATAGGTATACCCCATATTTGCATAATAAGAACGGAGCCTGTCCGTTAGTTCAGTGTAATCCGTATTATCTGGGATCAAGCTGGTACCACCGGTATAAAGCGGAAACTGCCTGGTCATGTCCACGGGGGTAAAAGTTAAGTTGTTGTCAGCATATCCATATTGGCGCATGGAATTCCCTGTAATGGTGCGCTGCTTATATTCCAGTCCCACAAGAAAGTTCAGATCCGATTGTGCCCATGCATTGCGGTAATCAAGTTGCCCCCGCAGTGTTTTACCACTGAGTGTACCGTTGGTTAGATCAAGAATATTACCGATAGGGATCGCCCTGTTCTGCTGCCGTGTTACAGGATCAATGCTTGTGTACCGATTCACCAGATTACGTACATAATAGGAATCTTCAGACTGGAGATTTTTAAAAGCGTCCAGCTGTGTTTCCTGCTGATATTTTGCGCTGATCTCAAAGTGCCCCAAAAATCGGTATGCAGCACCAGCATTTATTAAAAGATGCCTAGTTGTATTGATGTCGTTGCGCATCCCAGCCTCCGCCAGGGGATTGTACGACCAGTCCAGCAGACCTTCGTTAAATGCTTTCTCTTTCAACGTATTTCGGTAATCCTTGTCCACGATGATCCCTACACCATTGCTTTCTACCAATTGCATATAGGGTAACAATTTTTTACCTGATGAAAAATAAGTATTCTCAATTCCATCTTTTGGGCGCTTACTTTTAGAAAAAGTATAATTCAATCCGACATCCAGGGTCAGATCTTTGACAGGCGTATAGGAATTATTGAAACGAAGGCTCATCCGTGAGAACGAGTGGTCAAGGTTCCCGATATTCTTGTCATATCCCACGCCAAATACAGTCGTTGACCGATCTGTTCCACCCCTAAGGCCTAGCGCATACTGCTGATTAACACTATTTCTGTAAATATATTTCAGAAAGTCTCTTCTGATATCATTATTTCGCAGCCGGTCGATTTCTTGATCCACCTGCCCTGCAAGCTCTGGATAATCCCTTTTCTTGATCAACAGCTCCACAATGGGAGACAATACCGGTTTGCTGGAGCTTGTTTCCTGATTTTTAAAATACCCTTTTTCAAACAGAAATGACTCCACATCAACCATTGAATTTGCGTTCATGGGCTTAGCATAATAGAGGTTAGGCTTCTCGCCCACTGTCAGTACAGCATTCATATTTATCTGCCAAGGCATATTTAACTTGCCTTTTCTTGTGGTTATCACAATAACACCATTACTGGCCCTTGCCCCCCATATGGAAGATGCTGCAGCATCCTTCAAGACGACAACATTGTCTATCTCATTGGGATTTATATTATTGATATCCCCATCAAATGGAAAGTTATCCACCACGATAAGCGGGCTGGCATTCGCATGAATCGTGCTGAATCCACGCACAGAGAGACGGTTTCCTCCAGAAATTCCCCGTTTGTCTACCAGTACCGAGGCCACGGTACCATCCAGGCGGTCCAGGATATTGGTTGAGACCTGACGGTTGAGCAGGTCTTTGTCCAATACCTCAAAACTGCCCACCGATCTTTCTTTGGAAAGAGACTGATAGCCTGTGGACACCGCGACCTCCTGCAATACAAATTCGTTAGCTTCAAGCGCTATTGTCAGTAATTGGGCAGAAGAAACAAATAGTTTTTTTGTCCGGTATCCCACATTGCTAAAAACCAGTGTATCCGCTTGCTTTAGGTTGATCTGAAAATGGCCATTTTGATCCGACACCGCGTCTATGAAACCTGAACGGACAGTCACCCCAGGCAGCCCTTTCTTTTTGCCCGCATCGACCACTTTTCCTGTTACCTGCAACTGGGCAGCACATCTTATACTACAAAGCAGTCCAAAAAGTGATATAATCAGTGTTTTCATCGTAGATCCTCCTTTATCTGAAAAACTTCAATTTCACGAACAGCTGGCGTAAGCGCCAAACTATAATCGGAAAGTTGTTTATTTAGACCTGAGAGATCAGCTCCAATCCATTTTTTTAGCTCCGAGGGTATCGAACTCCTTTTACTTTCATTTATTGTGGGAATACCCCGTGCATATTCAATATCGCCCCGAAATCTTTCGATGGAAATAGTTTCCTCACTCTCATTCCTTGGCTGATTGCTATTACTTGAAATATCCGTAAGAACAAGACATTTCTTTTTCTTTTTTACGAAACCTGTCTTCACCCGAAAGAAAAAGTCAAGGTCCTGTACTATTTTTTTTCGTTGTTTTTCCAACGACATCCCTCTGGTCAACAGTTCGTAGGAAAACAACTTATCCTCGTTACCTTTACCCGCAGCAGGAAAATATTTCTCAACAAGGGCAGCACTACAGTCTATCCTTGCTGATCCGAACGAAGCCAACTCAGGATATGCCAGTCCGTAAAGCAGCAATAGCGACTGGTTGATGCCATAGATACGAGTGGCCCCCGGCTTTCTTCTAATCCCACTGACAGCGGGCAATCCGGGCAGATTATCAGAAAAAGCACTCTGAGTCCGTATTTCCTGATCGATACCGTAGACATTTCTAAAGAATATGGAAGAATCACTGTCAAAGTTCAGGACATCCTTTTTCTGCTTTAGGCCATCTACGTTACCTTGAATAGCTTGAAGAATACTTTTTTCTTCAACATCTTTACCATCCGTTATGGCCAGGATCTTTCCAGAGGGCGCCAGCCATACTGTATGGGGTATCATCCGATGTGGGAAGTAGTTTGCAAACAGGCTATCTTCTACGATTGATCCAAAGTTGCTCTGTTTAAGCAATTCTATTCTGTCAAAAGCATCAGTTACCTCTTTACTATGCTGATCGGTGATTGGCAAAACGGCAAAATCATTGTTCAATGCCCTTTGTATTTCCTTTACTTTGGCCATGCCGGATATGCAGCTACCGCACCAGGTCGCCCAAAAATCCAGGATGATCAGTTTTTTGTCCCGATAGTCATTTAGGGTAATCTCATCTTTACCTGACGGATGGTTAACTACCTGTAGTGGTCTATTCCACAAAGCTTCGGGAATGGTATCCCCTATCTTTAAGGCAGTGATGTGATTTAGCCCACCGGCCCCGCTGTCCTTGCGGGGCGTCTGGGCTGATAAACTAAACATAGAAAAACATAGGACAGATAGTAGGGCACTATATAGTAATTTTATGCTGAAATTGGGCAAGAGCTCTCCCGCCCTAAAAAAAACGTTCATTTTTTAGGTGTTTAAAGGAGTGACCTCAGCACAATATCTTCCCTATCCGACCATGATCGGATGCTACCTTTCCCAAGCCTGGCTCAGGTCACGTAAATAATAAATTGATTAATTGGAGAGCCAGACACGTTTGAGTGGTATTTCACTAGGTTACATAATTGACATCACGTTGTCCATGGCTAAGGGGCCAAAAAATTGGCAGGTCCAACCGAGCTACTCGGCGGGAGCTTTCAGATTTTTGATGTTTTGTTTTCTGTTCATTGCATATAAAAAGTATATCGGCAATGAATCTATATGGAATAGGCTTGCATCAAAAAAGAGATGGAACCTGCCTAATTCTTCCAGAAGGCCGTAGGAAGCCAGAGAAAAGAAAAAGAGCAAGCCCATCTCTTCTTACAAAGATAAGAGAGAATGGGCTTTAAACCCCTGATCTTGCTTCTCTTGAAAATTTCCTACGTTTTCTGGACAAGATTCAGCCTTTTAAAGCCTTTATTTAAAAGAATACCAACTATTTATTCTTCCATTATATATGTCAAATATAAGGTATATTTTACAAAATTCAAAATTTGTCTCAAGCTTTTATATCAAGCCAAAGAAGTTTACTTGCAAAATGATTAAACTTCCATTTACAGCTGTTTTTATAATAAATAGAGTCAAGTTCCTAAGGATACTACGAGGATTTGCTGCAGAGGAACTTTCCGAGGAAATCGGAATGTCTGACTCATATATCAGTAGTATAGAAAATTTATTAAATAAGCACCAATACCCTCATCAAATATTAATAAAAATCGCTGCCGTCCTAGAATGTTCGCCACGCGACTTCTACCCTTCTGATGAGGTATTACAAAATAATTCAGGCGAACTTGTAGAGAAGAAAGTTATCTCGCTATCAAATTTGGACGACGCAATTAAAATTTTGTTAGCCATGAAATTAGATGGATATTTCTCCGAAGAAAGATCCACAGAAGACATTTTGCGATACTTCTATATTTTGGGAAAACCGGAGGCAAATGTTGTAAAAGAGGCATTGAGTAGACTCGTTAACGAGTCCAAATTAAAAAAACAGGGCGAATATTTTATCGAAATACAGTATATATAATCGAATGCAACATTTAGTTTCTTATCTTCGAATATCATTTGAGATGTACAGATGGGGAATAAAAAGCAAATAACCAAAAAGGACAGTCCGCTTGTGCTAATGCTTCGCACGGATTATGAAGTGTTGGTAAATACTTACGAGTTATTAAAAAATTCAGTACTAGATGAAGAAGATATATCCTTTCTTTTAGGGAAACCCAACAATTATTATTTTGACCTTCTCGATCCTACAGACAAGAAAAAAATAAAACAGGAATATTTGACACTTTTCCCTTCTATTTTTAATGTACCTTTAGCTGATATACTTTCGGAATGCATTAATGCCGATGAAGAAGTTAAGCTGAGCGCCTCTTCCAAATTCAATAAAAAATCAACGGTCTTCAAACATACAGTGACTTATGAAGATGGAACAATTTCCCCTGAAATCGAATGGCGACGAAAAGTAGTAAAAGGTGTCCGTAAGATCGAAAATAAAGCCCTAACAGATTATTTGGTATTTTTGGTAGAAGAAGGATATTTCTTAAAACCACAATCTGCATTGGGACTTTTCATTCATCTGAGAAATCATTTTGATTATTCCTTCACGGTGAAAGATCTAGCTGTGTCGCTTAAAAGATTAAGCAGAAACGACGCAAATACCCCTCCGTTATTGCAAAGGAACCTAGATCGAGCTAGATTCACCTATTCTGAAGTATACCAAATCCAACCTCCTGCAAATTCAATAGTAGATTTTAATACAATATTTAATTGTGATACGCAGAAGCTGTCTGATTCGCAGATTTACACCCTTTCAGATCGCAACGATCGGATATTAGGTTATGCAGCTTTAGTCAATCGTCAACTTATAGACATACAAGTTCTTCCAAATTATAGGCGGATGCGATTAGGAAAACGTCTCATAGATTACCTGATCGCTCACGATAAAAACAGACCTATAACTTTTGAGATACCAACAGATGTCAATATCGTCAACTTCTTTATTGCTTGTAAACTTTTGAAAGATGAAGCAGATGAGGAAGAAGAAGATTAAACGCGGAGTTGAAAAATCATCCAACCTACCAATGGTGAGGATATTCCTTCCATCGATGCGGCTGCTAAGATAACCAGCACCACTAAAAGGAAGCAACTTCAAGGGCGATCTGGGCAAGAAATTGGGAACTTCGGGCGATATCATTGGCCGGTATAAAAGGGACGAAGTTACGCCCTCGGTGAAGGTAGCCTCTAGGCCGATGTACTTGATGTATCACTGGACTATCTTTCGGGACAGACTGATACACTGTTGGATTCCGCTACGCTCGGCAGGATCATGGAGATATCCGTGATGCCTGAGGACGACCAGAAACAGGTATTTCTTGTGCTTGATGCGCTCATAAGAGACTACAAGGCTAGAAAAGCCTATGCGCAATAAACAATAGTGCCAACCTTTTTCAAGATTGGCACCGCTGTTTATATACTAGTCTTCAGTAATATCGAAACTACGGAGTGTATTGTTTTAAGACCTTTACTTTCTTATCATTATTCGTAGCTGGCCAAATAACTATACGATAAAAATCATCTCCTTCATCCCCCTCAACAGTCGTCAAACCTTTTGAATAAACCCGAACACTATACAATCCCGATGGTAGCTCAACTTCTTGAACTACACTTGATGTAGGACAGTCCTGAACTTGTAAAACACCTTTCTCAATATCGATTTTACCTTCAACAACATGATCATATTCCTCTAAATTTTCAATATTAGATCCATCATTCTTTATTTCCAACTGCCCCTTTACTGGACCATAACATTCTGTACCTACAGCTAAAAAACCTTTATTTACAGCCATTCTTTCATGATAAGTTTGCTCTGTCCACAGGTCACTATCAGGAAATTCATCAGCCCCATCAGTCAAATAAAATTGTCTATACTGGGTATAAAAATCCAAAGGGTATACATCCTCATTAATCATATTTTTACAAGAGCTAAGATTTAATAAAATCAATAAAACAAACAACATAAAACTATCCTTGATTATCAAACTCATAATTACCAGTCTGAAAAGATGGTGGAACAAAAATCGGAAGCATAAATGGCATCAGCACCCTATTCAATATCGGAGACAATATAATTCCTGATGGAACTCTAGGAGCCATTTTTGGCAACGGTACTAAAGGAAAGACCGGCACTGGGCTAGGTTCAGGCACTGGACTAGGCTCCTTATCTATTGGAACTGGTAATACCAAAAAAGCTTCTTTATCCTGCATAGTACTATATAATCTTGCTAGATCTGTTCCCTGTCTACTATTTTCAGGAATTGGAACATGCTTTACCATAGCCCCCTTCCCCCCTTCATAAGTTGAAGCATAAGGGTATTCGTCTCTGTGAAAACCAGTAATAGTGGGAATACCTTTCGTAGCCTCATATCTTCTTTTCGGATGGTTACTCCTGTCTGCATCAAAATGAAGAACTTGTGGCTTGCCATTCCTAAAGGAATTCAATGTGTGCGCATATATATTTGGAGAATCTTTCTGTCTAACTAAATGAACATTCAAAGGTTTGTTACTCTCGGCCTGCCTCTTAATTGCTGCAAAAGCTATCTGAGCATCCTCCCCAGTAAACCTTACACCTCCATTTATATTAAAAATATCCCTCCCATCCGGATCGATAAATCTAATTGGATTATTAATGGCATAATTATAAGGAGACCATCTTCTGTGCTTCTCCGCCAACGGATCCACCACATTCCATCTACCGATCTCTGCATCGTAGAACCTTGCCCCGTAATCGTATTTACCTTTGTTTAGCTTCTATATTGGCTTTATATTTTTTTACAATATAGTCGTAATCGTTAGCTCTATGATAAACACTATCCACTGATTTTTTATCACCCAAAAAATAACTTAAATAAGTTATTTTTTTTTGATCCGGTAATTCCAGCGTTCCTAAAGTACCAACTGTCAACTTCTTGTTTCCATTATCCATACCTCCATTATTTTGTATTCTTTTTCTTGTTTCGTCAACTTCTACCAAATCTATAATGTCGTCTGGAACATATTTACTGAAAATTATGCCATCCGTTGGCGTATAAAATACTATCTTGTTATCCGTTTTTTCAAACTTACCTCTATTATATTCCTGGCCATAAAATATCCAAATTTCACCTTTATATGATTTCGGTATAACTAGCTCTTGCTTCGTAAACTTATTACTGCTACACGACATAAAAAGGAATAGGAAACACACAATTATCAATTTATTTTTCATTTTGTCAATCTATCAAATTGCTCGAGAATTTTTTTATTCCATTCTTCTACTGGGATGGTCTGTTTTCCATTTCTGACGCCAATAAAATTTCCATTCTTATCAAACTTCACACTCATGTTCACATTAAAAATATTCACGTCTGCACCACCTGTTAAAGTCAACACATTCCCTTCCTCTTTACTTGCGCCTAAAAATAGCCTATTTCCAGATTGATCTTCCACAAATGCTTCTGTTGAGGGGAAATCATCTCCGTAAAAACTAGCTGAAATATTCAAATTATCTCCAGATTCTTTCATTACAAAATAAGCCCATATATCCAATGCTGGAGTAGCAAACTGAGGTGTCAAGGGATCTTTTGCCGTATAAGAGAATTCAAACGCACCTTTCCTACTATTTTTATCTCGATTATGAATTTCAAAAGATGGATTTGCTATTTTTTTCTCTTCAATCTTACCATTACTGTCATATTTTACAGTAGCATCAGCGCTAATATTTGCACCTCTATATTGTCTCATATCACCATCGAATACAAAGTTGAATTTTGTTCTTGACGTTGCTCCAGTTAAGTTAGGCCCTGAATCTGCGGTTGACGGTCCTCGCCCATCACCTCTAAATTTTTTAGCGTAAAAATCACTTCCTGCTCTTGCTGTAGAAATGAAACTTCGAACCCATACTGGCCACGGCCAAGCGCCATCTGGATCTATAAACCTAATCGGGTTATTGAATGCATACATATAAGGAGACAAGCGCCTGCCTTTCTCCGCCAGTGGATCCACTACGTTCCATCGCCCTATCTCCGCATCGTAAAACCTTGCCCCGTAATCCAGCTGCCCTTCCAGTACATAAGAACTTCCCAAGGTATGCGTGCCACCGCTCAGATCAGCCTGCATCTCCTTGCCATTGTAAAGATACTTATTATCAATGCTCGTTGCAATACTTTTGGTCTTGCCAAATGGATAATAATCCTGCTTCTGCATCACCGTAGCTACCGGTGCTGTCGCCGTACCAGTCTTCTTGAGCACCGAACGTACATTGCCCAGATGGTCCGTCAGGTTGTAATGGTAGCTGTACGTGCCCGCACTGTTCAATAGGAAACCATCCTCCGTGGCGATACGCTCGATTACAGGAATCGCGCTGCCGCTCCTGCTGTACTCGATACCACCGATATAGTCCTGCTGGGTTTCGATCCCCCCTACTGTGGATTTCCGGTTCAGCTTGCTCCCCAGTGCATCGTAAGTATAAGCGACAGTCCTGCTGTTTCCGACTGCCGTCTTGGGTAGGTTCAGCTGATTATAGGTAAACACCATGCCCGTACGGTCCTTGGTCGCATTTCCGTTCACATCATAAGTAAATGTTCCCGTCAATCCACCCGAAAGACTGGCCAGCCTGCTGCTCTTGTTGGTATTGTTATACGCATAGGTAATTGCCGTGCCATTGTCCCGTATCAGCGTCCGGATATTGCCCATATCATCATAGGTCAATGCCTCGCTCATCACTGTACCAGTCAGGTAACAGTGTTAGGGGAAGAAATAAAATTTGTAAAATGGGCATGGCACAGATCAGAAAAGTCCTATATATAGCAGCAACTTCCGCTATCAGGTGCAAGGGCCTGCAAAGAGCTCTATGACAGACTCAGGGCAAAGGGAAAACCATATAAAGTCGCTATGATCGCGGTCGTCAATAAATTGATCAAACAAATCTTTGCTATCGCAAAATCTGGAAAATCTTATACAGTTCAACTACGGTAGTACAGAACAGAACCATC
This sequence comes from Sphingobacterium sp. UBA7625, assembly GCF_002484085.1. NCBI lineage: Bacteria > Pseudomonadati > Bacteroidota > Sphingobacteriia > Sphingobacteriales > Sphingobacteriaceae > Sphingobacterium > Sphingobacterium sp. UBA7625. The sequence continues at coordinate 80,212 of NZ_DLJD01000065.1, read as the reverse complement.
CAGCTACCCTAAAATCAATCCAAAAGATATTTCGAATAGATTTTAGGGTAACGTAGAAAGGGCCCAAAACAAAATTTAACTTGGAAAAATTTTAAAATAAATTTGGATATCAACACAGTTCATAGAACCTTGCCCTGTAATCCAGCTGATCCAACTCCAGTTCACCTGTTTCGCCTTGCCATTGTATCTCTAAAGGTTAGAATTACTCAATGCATTGCCCTGATTCATCTCTATGTAACTTAGCCAGTTCCAAGTTTTTATTGACTAATTACTTCTCTGCAATTCTTTCCCTCTTTTGTGAACATCAAGCAATCCCAAACTGCTTTCATCAAATTCTAACTCATTCTCATATACTATGAAGTATGAAGCTCCAATATAGAATTTTTCATTACCTGTTTCTATCTCAAACAAACTGTTGTTATCAGCGCTAACAAAGGAGTTTACCGAATTGTAATTAATCGGCTTTTGATCTTTTTCCACTAATTTAACAGAAAGTCCAAATAAAGAAGTGAACAATTGCATGTATCGAACTCCAAAGAAAATAAGATCAATATTTTGATTATCACGATCATCCTTACTAGCTCTGAGCAATAATTGTCCATGACTCACCGTGAAGTCAAAAACTGTGAAATATCTATCTGATTTAAAGATGTTCTTATTCATATTTTATAGCGTTAAAACGGGTTTGATATTACTTTTCCATTGTGATAAAAAATAGTTCTTTTCAATGCTTCAGGATTTAAATGTAATTGAAATAATTCCCAGCTTGTGGCTCTACTAGAATTAAGTCCTTTTGCTCCCTCGGTAATAGCCTTCAAATGATCAATCATCCAAATGATCAATCATCTTTCCGTTTGGCCCTGTCATATTGAAATGTATTTTATTCGATGGATTGCTTATGGTGTTCATAAATTGAGATTGAAAATCTTGAGCGCCCCATATTTTCCAAGTACTTCCATTGACATTTTTAGCAAAATCATCAAGATGCTCGACTTCCACTATTGATATAAAAAAATAAAGTAATAACTAACCACACTATTTTCACTCCGGCTTTAGAAACTTTAGACTTAAACCTAGTTAAGTATCTATTCCATACAAACTTGCGGTGTCAAGATATACCTTAGCCAGTTCCAAGTTTCTATTAACCCCAATGCCATAATAATAGCAACGACCAACCTCGTAAATAGACTGTTTCTCACCAAGTAAAATAGCCTTAGAATAAAATAAGAACGCTTTTTTCATATTCTTTCTTACCCCAAAACCATTTTCATAACAAACAGCCAAATCGAAACAGGCCATTTCATTATTCTGAAAGGAGGCGTCCAACAACAGCTTGACAGCTATCTTATAATCTTTTTCAACGGTTTTCCCATATAGATACCAAGTAGCCAAAGCATATTGTGCCTTATTATTGTTTCTTTCTATCGCTTTTTTTAATAACTCAAGTGCATTTAAGTCTCCTATCTCAGTATTTTTGCTCGCTTCTTTGAGCGCTTGAAAATATAATTTATCTCCTTTTGCCATATTAAATAATTATTTTTTAGGAGGCCAAGGCCCTTTCCAATTTGGTGGTCTTTTTCTTGGAGGCAAAGTTTCTCCTTTTTCCCCCCCTCTATCTACAGCTCTCCTAGACTGTCCTTTTTGATGCTTACCCAAGGTGCTGGGCCTTGCACCTTTGGTGTGTTCAGCTGAAAAAAGATTTTCGTATTGTCCTGTAAATACATTGTTAAAACTGGTAGCTAAAAAAGCATCTACCGCAAAAGAGGCTGTAGTTGATGCATCCCATTTATCAATAATATCAGATGAATATACATACGCTGCTGTTCCACCTATAATTACTCCTCCTACTATTTCTCCAAATGGGAATGGTCCATCCAGTGTTGAGGTACCAAGTGCAATTGTGAAAGCTGTAGACATCGCTTTCTCATGCCCTTTGTTCTCTTTTAGCGAATCATTTTCAGCTTTTTTCTTCTTGTCTTCTTTCTTTTCATTTCCTTTTTTGTTTTCTTGATTTTTTTTCTTAGGGGGATCATCACCTTGATCTTTTCCCTCATTTTGAAGCATGAATTCGGCTATATCTTCTGGATCATTGGTAGACCAACCTCCATAGTCATTTTTCTCCCACATCCCGTTCGGATCTAACTTACCGATTGGGCTGTTAAGAACATAATTGTATGGTGAATAGGACTGGTAGATTTCAGCTGCAGGGTCCACAACAAACCACCTACCAACTTCTGCATCATAAAAACGAGCGCCATAATCATAAGTTTCACCAAGCTCGCCCTGGATCTCCTTACCATTGTAAAGATACTTATTATACCCACCGACCACAACCTTGCGCTTGCCAAATGGATAATAATTATCACGTTGTACAACATCTACTGCAGTCGCACTCGTCCCACGTTTCAATGTCGTACGAACATTGCCCAAGTTATCCGTCAAGTTGTAGTGGTAAATAAAATTTGTTCCACTTTTGAGCGCATATCCTATAGGATTATAAATGATTTCAATAGTACCATTATTGTATTCGATGCCATCCAAATAGTCCCTTGTGGTAGTTACAATACTCGCCGTACCTATCTTCGCTAACTTCTGGAGCTTTTTACCAGTAGCATCATAGAGAAAGGTTACATTTGTACCTGCTTTAATAGCCGTTTGCGGGAGGTTCAGATAATTATATGTAAATGCCATACCTGTTCGGTCAGTCTTGGCATTTCCATTATCGTCATAGGTATAACTGCCTGATAAGCCCCCCGTCAGTCCAACTAGCTTGTTACCACTGTAGGCATAGGTAGTTACAGGCAGCGCGTCCCGTTTGAGTGTTTTGATATTGCCCATATCATCATAATCTACCACCTCACTCATACTTGTTGCTCCTGCTGGTGTACTGATGCCGCTCAACAATCGACCAGTTCTATCGTAGGTATAATTGAACGTACTTGTGGTAGCCCCAGGAGCAAAACGCCAAGACAATGCTGAAATATTGCCGTTGTACTGCCGGTTACCTCCATCTTCGTACATAAATGACTGCGTAAAATTGGTCGAAGCAATTCGTTTAGTCCAACCGCGCTCATGATAAGAATAATTTGTCGTATCCACATAGCGAGATTCGGTTGCAGATTTGCCCATATAACGGGTTTTGAGCTGACCAATCTCATTATAACGATTCGACGCAAGTGTCACCTCAGCTTGCACATTTATCTGTTCCTTTGTGGCAACCAAACGGCCCACATGGTCATAATCATTGGTTGTTATTATTTTCGTTGCAGAGCCGTTCTTAGGGCTATGTGTTCGCGTGCTTGTCAAAAGCTCTCCCGGAAAGCTGTAAGTGTTGGTCACCACATCCGTTCCGTCAAGATGGTTTGTACTACGCAAATCCACTACTCGCGCATAATCATCATAATGATTTACATTCCATAACCATTTTGTAGTGCCTAGAATCCTCGTTTTACTTGCGGTAAGCAATGTTTTTAATTTCTTGCTATAAGCGGCATGGTCCGTAAAAGGAAGACCTGAGATGTTGTCATAGCTATCATAATAGTTGACCTCCAGCACCGTCATATTAGCGGTATTCTGCGGAATTGTATTATTTGTATAGCTTTCTAACGCATCACCCCGCTCTTCCCACATGGGTCCAGTAAATTCCTTCAGTGCTTTTTGTAGCGCCTCTTGATTATCACCCACGTGGCCAGTCTCTATCCCTGTCATCACGATGCGGCCAAAGGCATCATATTTTGTGAAACTCCACTCATTTCGCTTTAATTGCTCGGCATCACGTGTAAAGATCACTTGATCGTTTTTATTGTAAACGATATATTCCCAACCTTTTCCCGGAATTTTTTTCTTTATAACGCGTTTGCGACCATCATGTTTATAGGCATAGATATATCTATCAAAGTTAGGGTCGCTAGCCGTTTCAGTAAAAGCGATTGCCGATACAGCTGGCGGTAGCACATATTTAAGGTTTCCTAGGTCATCATAGATAAAATAGGTTTCTAGTGGATATACGACCTTGGTCTGGGGATTGATATTCCATTGCCGCTTAAGTACAACCCGGCCGCCGAAATCTTTATATTCGTCTATTGTACCTGCCCGGCCATCGGCTTTGACCCAGTTTTCATCCTTTACCGTCATCCTATTCAGCTGGCCGGCGGCATAAAATGTAGCCTTGGCGCCGCTGCCTGATGCATCTATTGTCCAGAGCTTGACATCATTCGTGCCGTTGGTTCCGAATTCGGTAGCCAAAGTTCTACCATTGGGAGTTGTCAATGTAATTAAGCTCCTGTCTGCTGGCGGTTGCCAGGCGGAACCCGGGAACCCTTTTTGTTGCACACGGTTGAGGGGGCTGTTTTCAAAAATCGTTACTGCATATGGAAATTCTGTCTTTGTAATATCAGCATCCCATGTGTTGGACTTTGCATAATAGGCCAATTGGTCCGTTTTTGCTGTCGTATTGAAAGATCCATTCCCAGCAATATTTTTTACATGGGGCAAATATTGCACTGCCTCACGCCCAAACCCATCGTATTCAACATGTTGGACAACGTCTTTATAAGTTGGGCTCGCCATCAACTCAATGGTCTGGCTCGGTCTGCCGAGCCCATCGATATATTGCACCGTCTGGTTTTCATCAGCAATACTACGTGTTGCATTCACGGACTGGGGCGTTACTCCGCCTGCACGAAAAGTTTTGGTCAATATATAATTTTGACCAGCAGTTGGTGAGCTTACTATGTTTGGAAATGTAGAAATGCCTATTGTAACATTCTTCCCCGAGGGAATATAAAATCCGTCTTTAAGTATAATACTATTTAGCGCGCGGATACTCGTCTGATTGCTATATGCATTCAATACAGTATCCTTGGGTAATACCTGTCCCTGAGCTATGTATAATGCGAATAACGGAAATAGCGTTAAAATTTTCTTTTTCATAACGTAAAGGCTTAATTGGGACGGTAATGATAATCAAGGGATCTTGTGACATTGTTTAGATGGTCCAGAACCATCTGTAGCCTTTGCATACCATCATAAAGATAGGTTTCAGTGATTCCTTTTGGATCGGTTCTACTGGTCATTCCAGTCAATGGCTTATAGGTATAACTGGTCACCATAGCTTTTGGAAGTCCAGCTCTTAACTTCACCATGGCCGCGTTAATACTAGCATCCGAAACAGTCGGGAAGTTCAAACCATCGATAACAGCTTGGGTCAGCAACGTAGAAACCTCCAAATAAGTCGCGTTTTTTATTTCCGCTATAGGATATTGGCCGTTGTAACCCCAGAGATATACCGTTTGAGATTCGGACAGCTTTCTAATTTCTCGGGGATTATTATAGCTATCCCGCTGTAAAATAGCGACTTCATCTCTATAACGGGTATCGGGATTATAATTCTGTTTTGTTCCCGTGGGCGGTATAATGCCGATACTGCGGTTACTAAATTTAAAACTAGATTTCGGTATAAATGCCGCAGTTTCCAGACGGGCATATTTGCTCAAGTTGCCAAATGCATCATAGCTAGCTATAGTTCCGCCAACAATTTTTTCAATACCTGCATCTACAATAAGCTCAACGGCCTCTATCGGATTTTTGATAATATTCTTGTTTTTAAGAATGTCGAATTGTGTATTACTTAGATAATCGTTGATATAATTTGTAACACTTACTCCTTTTCCTTTTAGCGAACTATTGACAGTCTTTACTGCCTGATAAAAATCTGGATCTGAATAGGTATAATTTGTAGTATTCACCACGGAATCCACTCCCGAATAAGTCACGACTGTTTCAGAGGATAACGCAAATTTATCTGAACCTACCGGCGTTAGCGCTTCAGTAAAATATCTTAGGTGGTCATCCTCTCTTTCCATTCCATTCATCAAGAGATAGAGTTTATCAAATTTAACTCCATTGTCCAACTGTGAATTTAGAGGGGGATCTGTATAAGTAAATACTTTTTTTTGCACAAGAACACCGTCATCTCTGATATAGTCTTCACGTAGAAGCGAGGGATCTCGCCATGATAATGCAAAAGGTGTAGGATATGGCCTTACATTGTAGCTACCATAGCTAGAAGTTTCCCGATTATAGTACGATACTACTTTACCCGCGCCATTGTCTTTTGTTACTTTACCATATAATAGATCATAAGGTAAAAATGGCACGAGATTATGAGAATGTACATTATAACGGTACCCACAATTATGACTGGGGATATGGGGGCCCTGGGTAGTATAACCAAATACATCGGTCGTAGAAATATATTTAGGTGAATTTATAAGCTTTGGATCCTCATAGCTAAAAGTTTCTGCATGCTGCAATTTCCCCTGATCCTCATATTTAATTTCTTTCACCCTATTCCCTCCGACCTGTAATGAAATGTTAGACTTCTTTGTGAATGCAATAAGTATACTGGCAAAGTTACTATAGCCTTCTTCGTAATCACATCCGGCATTTAAAAGATATTTGTATCTACCCTTTTTCAAGCTGATTGTACTACTACCGCTTGGACTGTTAATTTCTGATCGACTAAAAATGTTATACTCAGACGGTCCATTTAGGTCATAGATATCAATCCCTCCACCATTAACATTATCATTGGGATCTCGGCCTATGGACCACCAAATATCATAGTCATTGTCTTCCAATATTTGAAATTCGCCAGAAGCATTACCCCAATTTGATGCTGCTCTACAGTCGACCTCGGTGTCAAGTACAGTTGTACGGGTCATATCGTATTTGGCACCATAGGCAATCTCATAAGGAATACTTCCCAAATCCGGAAAATTTATTGTGTTCGGCTCATAATTGAATAATACTTTACCCTTGGTGGGCGTCTGTATTTCAATCAGCATTCCCATTCTGGAAGCTTCTGCATCAGCATTTTTATCAGAACGGATTATATTGTTGGGCGGTACCGCATGAGCGGGCATAAACTTGGAATAATCAAACGTCGGAATACTATAATCATAAGCGATTTTCCTATTGTAAAAGCCCCAATGGTCCTCACTAACATTCATGTTGTTTTCGCCGGCCAACGGAAAGTCTTGAATTTTATCTGAACCAGCTTGATGGTATTTGAAAGCGTACCATGACTGAAACACATTGGTCTTTGTGTCTTTTTTTTCTATACTGGTAAGCGTCAGTCTTTTTGTATTAAAATAATTAAATCTATAGCTTTCAATAATTGAAGTTCCTTTTTGAATATCAATTCCTGATAGCGCCTTACCCTTTTTATTGTCTGTCCCAACCAAGTCATTTCTGGATACTGTGTTAAATCGGATATGAATATCATCAAGTTTTATCGATGATATAACCCGCTGGTTGCTATAATTCAATACTGAAGAGTTGTATTGTCCCGTGCCATTACCGCAAACACCATCCCCAGTGTATTGATCCGGGCCATAATACACGGTCAGTAAGTTTGTTCTTAATCTGTACGAATAATCATCAACATATTCAAATGTTACCTTTTTCCCATTTGGAGTAATAATCTCGTTTAGATACCATATCATAACACCACCTGTAATCGGATATCCCATTTCACTCATACTTCCGCCCGAAGAGGAACTATATCTTTCATTGAAGGAATATTTTATGCCGCAATCATCTGTAATTTGGATTGAATTCTGGGTAACATTGATCTTGAAAGATCTAAAATTTGTGGTCTTGACCTCGTTATCATTAAGATAGAAGCCAAAATTATCTGTGGGCAGACTAACCTGAAATAAATCGTATTCGGCATCGTATTTTCCTTCGAAGATATCTTTTTTATACGTATACTTTTCCAGAGTCGAATAAGCATTGCTGAAATAATCATTCAGTTTCTTTTTAATGCTTGCCTGAGCTAGGCCAACATTACTACTTAGATCATCATGCCCCCGAACTTCCTGAATAATAAAACCCCCGGGATTGGCACTCCACGAATGACCAACCCAGCTTGGAATACTCTGTGGTTTGAAACCGTTGTTGTTGTAATTCAAACTTATTGGGATATTCAGTCCCGCCTCTACTGCCAGGGAGTAAATATTAATGTCATAATTGACCGTACCAGTTGCTCTGTTAATCTCAACATTATTCACCTTCTCAAAATTGCTGACATTGGGGGGCGTTATATCAACAATTGATCTAATATCCATCTGCGCATAACTCTCATTTTTGACACCTATATATACAGCTAACGCGAGCAACAAAATCTTCTTTATTTTCATAAAATATCAGTATAAAATCGAACTGGTTAAATTTCTAAAAGGATTTTCACAAAACAGGGTGACACTACACTCATACTTAGGAGATGTAAGAGGTTGTTTTTAGTCAACAATTTCATATGAGACATCCATAGCGATCTTACGCTGTAGTTCATTGATCCTTTTTTCCTGCTGGATAACATGTAGCGTCAATTCCTCAATCTTTTTCAGTAGAATTTTGTTCATTTCACCAAGCTGTATACCATCATTTTCAACTTCTGCAGCTTTGGGAACATCAGGTAGGTGGCCATTCTTTCGTATAAACGTTTCTGTTTCGCTTAAACTTGGAAGCCTATACTCGCTATTGAAAACGTAATCTGGCCAATTGGCAGTCTCCACTTTGATTTCATGTGCACGAATCTTCCCATTAACAGAAAGTTTCTCTTTGGGCACATCTGTTCCGACGCCTACATTACCTGCAATGTTCTCGGACAATACTTTACGCCAACCGGTCCAACCTGCTGCCTGGGTTCCCGTACGATAATAAATACCCTTAGTACCTGAAAAAGCAAGTTCGTGTGCTGGCCCACCACTATCATCTCTCCATCCTCGAAGCCCTAGTAAGGTATAGTAAACAGCATCAGAAAAACCGACAGAGGTCCCCATTTTGAATGAAGATCGTAAAGTACTGACATAGTCAGCTGGAAGCGTAGCAGTAGATCTAGTATCCTCTATAGTTAAGTAAGTCGATTGTGCCAGGAGCATATTGGGAAAAGCAAACAAAACTCCTACCGCAATTTTAATAACAGGCAATCTTTTCATAATCAATATAGCATTTGGTTAAAATACTTATTACAAAATAAATTAAAATTCATAAACTAATTATTAACCAACAATTACATTATCGTTAATAGCAGCACATATCACGTTAAATTAACAAGTTTATTATTTCCTCTGTCAGTACCGTCCTAAATAAATTTTAAGGCCATAAAAATCCCTATCTATTGTTGTTTCCATGCAGATTTTGTTGATACTTTCGGATTTGACCCTCTATTTGCGTTTCAGAACAGGTTAAACTGTCCATTTTGCTCATTTCCACAGATCAATCTTCACGAAGATATTCAGCCTTATGAAATTCACCAGATTGGATAGGTTCCAGCTATATTTCGCCCGTTTTTGAATGTACTTGAAGAGTAGTATCCCGATCAGCGCTGTCCAGATCTGGATGTAAACGGCATTCTCGGAGATGCCTACAAAACTGGAAACTGGAGACCTTTAACCGCTGCTTGGGGTGTTTAAAGAACGTCTCGATCTCCCAGCGCTCTTTGTAAAGTGCAGCTACCGTGGCCGCTTTACACTGAAAATGATTGGCCAAGAACTCAAATTCCAGGTTTTTGATGTTTCTAACCGAATCTGCAGACTATAAATGGCAGAAAAGCATGCTTACCAAATGCGTTCAGCTGTTGATAACTTTGTGGTGCTTGTATGAATCATGCTTACCTACCAAAAAATTGAAATCCTCTCGGTCGATAAGCGAGAGAATCTGAGAAAATACGTTAATATTTACCATAGTGGTGATTTGTTTTAGCGAACTAAATATAGCATTCCCTGCTATATCATTCACCACCACTTTTTAAATCACGTTTAGGACGTTACTGATTAAAATTTTAAAAAATCAAATATATTCTAATAAAAAGAATATATTTCGTACCTTAAATTTTAATTAATTTTTAAATGAGCACATTAGGAAAAAAATTAGATTACTTAGACACCAAAAAGGCTGGGGCCAAAAGGATGCTGCGACACAATTGGATATATCAATTCCAGCATTTTCTAAGATTGAAGCAGGAATCACAGATATTAATCTCTCTCGGATAATCCCAATCTCAAAGTTATTTAATGTCTCGGTTTTACAGCTTTTATCTTCTTCTGACACAGAAGAGATTAAAGACTATGCCAACGAGATAGACGCAATTAAGCAAAAGTTGCAACAACGTGACGACGAAATTATCGAACTTCAGAAAAAAGTCATCGACCTATATGAGCAGTTGTACAAAAAATAACAACTGTAAAATTACCAGTGGGAATACGGCACCAAATTCAATGCTGACTTAGGAAACCCTATTTTTGTATTAACGCCAAGGATATGGCATTTTAATAACTGATAGGCATGCCTTTTGGCCAAAGACTGATAACATTGAAAAAGGTTAAGAAACTCCCACCTCACCGAGCGATCCTGGCAAGAAAGTGGGAACTTCCAGCGATATCAAAGGCCGATATGAACGTGACGAGATTATGCCCTCTGTAAAGGTTATCTAATAATCGGCAGGATCATGGAGATATCCGTCATGCCCGAGGACGATCAGAAATTTCTAGTGCTTGATGCACTTAATAGGAGACTACAAGGCTAGGCAAATGCGTAATAACAAGAAAAGCCCGACCTAATGATCGGGCTTCATTTTTTTTAAATGGTGTAATCGTTCTTTATAAACCTTTTTCTGACGCTCGGTTCTTTTTGCGTCTATCATATGATAAAGAACAAACGTTATTATAATAATCGAAAACACAGCTAGAATATATACTAACCAACGCACATGCTTTTTCATTATGGTTTATTTTCCGTAAACAACTTTCCTAAAGCCGGCTCTATATGACCATCCTTCTGTGATAGCCCTTTTATCAGCCTTACTATCTGGATAATTATACATGGTCCCCCATTTAATAGCTTGGCCAGATGAGGTCCCAAGCTTCTGCTGAGCATAACCCTATAACCAGTTACCTGCATCAAACATATTATATGCTGTGCCATAATTATTAAATATGTATATAGGTCCCTTATCTTTTAGAAGCTCTGTATCAAAATCATAATTCTCAACAAGTGTATCATCAAAATATCTTGGAAGATGATAAACTGAGAAATCTAAAGATCCTCCATGAGAGTTAGCCAAAGTAAAAAGAGGTCTAGTTAACCAATGCATTTTCTCAACCCCTGATTCATTCATCATATCATCGATATCACCTTGAGACACAAAATTTATAAAACTTATATTTTTAAAGTTATCTCCAAATTTCTTCATGTTATACTTAATCGCAGCAACATCCGTTTTCGGATCATTGAATTCATAAGAAGTAGATTTTCCTGTCTTCGAATTCTCTACTACCAACTTAACAGGTTCATCATTCTCTACAACGCGTTTAAATCTACCCTCTTCATCGAATACAAAATCATCCTCTAACATTCCGTCTGGATCAATAAACCTGATCGGATTATTATAAGCATAACGATAGGGTGACCAACCTCTATTGACTTCCGCCATCGGATCCACCACCTTCCAACGCCCATCTCGGCATCGTAGAATCTCGCCCCATAGTCCAACTGATACAGTCCTAATTCCACTTGTTTCTCCTTCCCATTGTATTTGTAAAGGTTAGAATTACTCAACGCATTGCCCTAGTTCATCCCCATACCAAATGGATAGTAATCCTAGATCTGCTTGATCCCTCCACTATGGTCTACTTCCGCACGTGTATTACCCAGGTGATCCTTTAAAAAATATTCATAAATGTAATACTCGCCCTCATATGTTGGTGAGTCAAAAGAAATTATAGAGTAAAATTTATAAATACGTCTCATGCCTTTGTCGTTTTTTTTAACATATCTACATTAACAAAAATCTATTTAATTTTACCCTCTAAATTCCAAGCATAATTTTCACTTAGGTTGATATTAATGAAATCAACTCCTTTTTTGTATAACGATTTTGTACCCTTAAAATCTATATATAAACTATCATTGTGATCCTTATCATCATTATAAAGTTTAATCAATCCATGAGAAGATCGCTGAGAAACATCTGAATAATCATCAATTTTAATAAGTAAAATATTATCTTTAGAAAAAACCACACTTACAAAATCTCTGTCCAAATTTGTTATCTTCACATAGTCATCTAAAGGAATTTCTTCACCTGAATATCTTCCAGGGATAAAATAGATTTCATCATCTTCTCCATTCATAACAGTGATACATTTATTATCTGAAAGACAATACACGGATCTTGGTGATAGGCTTATTAAGGCGTCAATAATCATATATCCAATTAAACCTAAAAAACTTATCAGTAAAATTTTCAAGATCATTTTTACCACTTTGGTTGCCCTAGAAACGGGTTGGTTTGCATTAGCCATAGTCTTTCTTTTGCTCCTTGTTCATACTTTTTTGATGGATACATAGGACTGTGTCCTGATCGTTGCGCACGTTGCGTTGGTTGTCCTTCTATTGCCCACTTTTTCCACCTGAGAACATTCCATGTTTTATTTTCTTGTTTAGATTGAAGGAAATCAAACCCAAATCGAGCCGTTTCCCATGCCATACCATTTTTAGCAGCAACGTAGCCAGCTGCATAATTTCCTATATCACGTGCCGACGCTATTTTACCTTCAAAAATCATTCCTCTATAAGTTTCTTCACCCCTCGATTCGCCTTTAATCAGTCCTCGTGTTTTGAAATCATAAGGTTCCCAACCTTTAGCGTTCAAAAGGTAATCAATTAATCCGACACCTTTTATCTCGTTATTAAAGAAATTTTGCCCTGATCGATCATTGAGATCAATTATTGCTCCCTTAACTGCGTTGCCGCTTTCACCATGAAAGGAATATTCAGTTAACATTTGGCCTAATACTCCCACACGTTTACCTTCCTCCATTAAATAAATATTTTTATCTGAATTTTTTGTTCCTCCTATTACCTCAAACCTACTACCCCCTAGTGCTTTTACTTCCAAATCATCACCATCACTCCATCCACCATCTTTATCAATTCTGTTCACGGGATTATTTCCCATCCCAACATAAGGTGAATGATATTGACCATAAGGATCCGTTGTCAGCCATCTGCCTATAGCAGCATCATAATTACGAAGCTCAAAATTATTCCAGCCGGTCTCCTTGTCCTTCTCAGCATACAGTCCCTGATAGCCATACCTGTTCTCAATGCCGCCTGAACGTACCTCCATTCCAAATGGATAGTAGTCTGCATAATAAACAATGTCGGCAGCGCCGCCTGCCGTCTTATTCCGGTTGATCACAACACGGGTGTTGCCAACATGGTCTGTGATCGTATACTGATAGTTACTGCCAAGCCTGTAAAATGTACCTAATCTGTCAGATCCATAAACCGGTTGTTCCTTCAGCTGTACTGCGCCTGTCCCCTGTTGTTCAAAGACTGCCGCCAAGGTGCCACTGCCATCGTAGCTATACCAGGTAACAGCATTTGTCCTGTGATCCTTCTTCATCACACGGTTGCCTTCATCGTCGTATATAAAGCTAAGGATTATTATCTTCTTTGTATTATCACTATAGATTTTTGTGACCTTGCCCGTTACATCATAATCCAGATACATCCCCACATTGCCCTTTACCTGAGAAGCCAGTTGACCGATTGCATCGTAAGTATAGCTGGCGTAGTTATTCACTGAGGCCAGTTTATTGGTATTCGCCTGGTAATTGTACGTATAGTTCCCTAAAACTGTCGTACCGGTACCTGTACGAATCAGCGATCTGATATTGCCATGTCCATCATAGCTCAGCCCGTGCTCCCGATTGATCTCTCCCCCGGAAACAAATGCCGAGCCATTAAAGTTCGGCGTGCCCCAACGGTTCGCCATCAGCTGGCCAACAGCGTCATAGCTGTAGATGTTCATCACCGCTCCAACATCCGTTGAATTCGGCTTCTTCGAAAACCAGCTCATCCCATTGATCAGTCCACTGTAGTTGGCGGCACTGCTGCCCGCCTGGATACTGGGTATACCCGCCTGACGGTTGCTATAATCCCCAGAATGGTATTCCAGGTTCATTCCGAACACATCCGCAGCAAATCCATTGCCGCCGTCCCGCCCCGGATCTTTCAAGGCATTCGCATTATTGATGCTCTTGAGTTTGCCGTCTATGCCATAAACGTAATCTATACCCTGCAACTTATCTCCAAGTTCAACACGCTTAAGATCGCCATGTAGATAGTAGCTATATTTCGCGTGCAGGACCTTTGTAGATGCGTTATCCGTCGTATTGGTATATGCCGCAACTAACCGTTTATTCTTGTCATACTCGAAATAGTGTACCATCGTCTCGGCAGCGGTACCTTTCTGGTAGATACTCTTGGTCACATTGCCCATGTCATCGTAGGTATAATCCATTGTCTTGTAACCAAGACCGGCAACATACTTGACCGTCCACACAACATTCCCGTCGCCGTCATAGTTGTACCAGGTCCTGCTCACCAGATTTGCAGCAGACACCGCGCCACTGTACTTTGACTTGGTGGTAATCGCACCACCCGAAAGAAAATAGCTGTCCTGCACATAATTTGCCGGTGAGGGGACAACCGATGCCGTATCATAGCTCACAACAGTAACATCGTATTTGGTACCCGTTGGATACTTGCTCGGATCCTCTTCCGTGGCATCAAGCATCGCTGCTGTAAGGCTCTCGAACCTGTGGGTACTGAGTGAGGGCTGTAGCTCCCCGCTTTCCACACTACGGCCATAACGGTCATAGTTTGTATAGCTGTATTTATTCGACAGCTTCTGCAATGCATTCTGAGAATAACGAAGCTTGCCGTCGCTGCTGTATTTCATCTCAGCTTTGCCTGCATCCGGGTCCACGCTCTCGATGAGCCTACCACGACCGTCGTACTTAAAGGTTTTGACAAAGGGGATGCTGGCCAGCGTCGCATAGCCCGCAACTCCGTCCGTCCATAATTTCTTCACACCCTCCGGTGGGATCGTCGCCCTCACGCGGCCAAGCTGGTCGTAAAAAGTAAAGCTTACGTCTGAAAGACCAACCTTATAATTCACAGAAGTGCCTACATTATGTGTAAACTGGTATAACCCCGGCTGTAGCATTTTTGTCCCCGAGACGCCATACTCCGACTCTGAACGAAAATAGTCTTTCAGCATTCCGGAAGTAAAACTTACATTTTGGGAAGTGACTATCCCGAAATAACCCGTCTGGGCGCTATCTATAAGCAGTGTACCGTCCAACATTAACTCACTGCCCCCACGTCCTGCCATAACCGTTCGCCCATCGATACTTATGCTAACCGAGGCTCTATTGTCGGCATCAAAACTTACCGACATCATTTTCTGGCCAGTAGAGACCAAAGTGGTCTCGCCAATTTCGGAAACTGGAAAATACGTCCGCCGGACAAGATTGTAGAAGTCAAGCTCCCCATTCACCGGAACATTGAACTGGCGAACCTCATGCCCGCCGCCCAATTTCATTGCTTGGCCCACGCCCCCGCTCGCCGTGAAGACATTCGTACCATTTCTGGCACCGGCAGAAGTACTGTAAGGCATATTCGTATAGTCCTGCAGGCGCTCCCAGGCATTCTTGCTGCTGTAATAATAACCCAGGGTGCCTATGCTGTTCCCCGCAGTATCGACCGGATCCGGAGCAAAGCTCTTATCAGGCAAGCCAGCCGTACTAGTAAATCGGCTATAGTTTCGGTAATTCAGGGCTGTAAAATCAGGCTTGTAGCTGAATGCCGCGTTGTTGATCGGTGCGGACATCGTTGACCCCACCTGCCGCCCACCGACATCATAAAGTGGCTGCACAGCTAGTACGTGACCTGCTTCAATATTCCGCGTCTGTGTCTGGAGGGGCTTTCCCAATTTGTCAAAAAAAGTCTTGGTCTCGCCGATAATAGCTCCACTGGCATCGAATGAACGGGCCAGGGTCCAGTTCATCTCCAAATTCTCGTTCGGATTATTGGGGGCGGCAGGGCCCGTCATATTGTTGTCCAGACGCAGCAGCACATTCGAACCGCTCTTGAAGTGAACGCCGGGCTTCAGCGTGATGCTTACGGCACTGGTCGCTGTATAACTCTGACCAGGTTCGACGACCAAAGATGTCGCTCCACCCATGGGGAGCACTATAGCATTCTGACTGGTCGTCTGGGCTTGAGCTATTCCCAATTGAAACAATGTGAATAGCGCTAATATCGATATTTTCTTAAGACCTTTGTCTAACGATTGTTTTTTCATATGCGATAGCGTTAATTACAGTTACCCACTAATTCAATTTCAGCGGAGAGATTAATGTTTGGCTGATTTTGCCCATGACTAAATCGAATACTTGGATCGGAAGTATTAACACACACATAAAAGACCAAATACACTCCGGTATTTGCTTCTGGTTGAAAATTTTGATAACTGGATGACTGATATGCATTATAACAATCACGATAATTAACATAAAGATTCAAATTTTGGAGATCCATACGGTGAATCTTAACTTTATAGCGCTTACAGCTCACGCAACGTCCATAGGTATTTGCATATTGCTGTCCAAATTGATTTATTTCCGCCATAGCTTTATTATTTGCATCACCTTTACTAATAGTTGAATTATATTTGCCTTGCGGCACGGTATAGCCAACAAGACTCCCCTCACCAGTAGTACAATCATTCTTCTGAATGCTTTCAGTTAATTGATCGTTATAATAAATGCTGCTAGTTGTTCCGTAATTTTGTTGGTACTCATTAGTTTTATATGGAGCTCTGCCAAACTGTTCCTTGTACGTTCTTACCAAACGGCCCATTGCATCATACTCAAACCGGGTATACAGGTTCAGGTGATCCAGAATATAGGTCAGCTCCCCGGAGAAACTGTCATAGACATAGGCCATCGCACTGGTATTCTTTGGATGGAACCGGAAATCGTCAACAAAACTTGCAACCGTACCCTCATTTTTAACATATACTTTCAATTGTGTACCTCTGGAAATGGGGATCTCAACATTGACAAGGTTCCAAGCTCCGGACTTCTTGGTGCTCTGAGCTGAATTCAATGGTGCAGCTGTAGCAACCCCATCGATATCATAGTACAGGGTCACTTTTCCGTTCGTCACATTTCTTACCCACACACTGGCAACATAGGTACGTTTCGATGTCAGGTTAGCTATCGGAACGCTATATTCAAAACCTGTAGCGCCAGCTGCCAGCGATAAACTTTTGTTTCCCGTATGGAATGCTCCTGTGGACACTGTACCCTGTCCCCTAGAAACTTCCCCTGCAACTGCTGTACCCGTCAGTTCATCCTCTGCTCCGCTGAAGGCAAGTTCACCATATTTTGCAAAATTGGCTCCGGCAACGATCTTACCATTGTTATAGCCGTACCTGTTGGCCGAATAATTATTGTTCCGGTCATAGTCCTCCAGAGCTTTTGAATACACATTGTACATGCTGATGCCGCTCACAAGTTTCCAGTACCCATTAGTAAGGGTAAACTGTGCTATCGGAAGAACGCCGGATGTTCCATATTGATCCGGTATTTCAAGGACTTCTTCACGTTGTTTGCGCCATACCTGGCCATTGGCAGCTGTATTCTGTTTGATGACAGTGCCATTGGGCATCAGGACATTCACATCTTTGCTCCATATGGTCTTGTTTCCACTAACCACGCCAACCTTTGTATTGCTGTTGTCAACCTTGTAGGAAACCTGACTGAAAACCTGGCTCAGCATATTTTTATTATTGATATTAGACAGCCGGTTGCCCATCTCAGGGTACTGTTGATATGCAAATCCTGTCTCGCTCAGGAACCTGTTCCCATAAGAATCTTTCTTCAGCACCTTATTGGGCTGGCCGTTATAAAAATCAAATCCAAGGTTCTCCGTACGCTCCATGGACTGGTTCGCAAAATCCTTTGTGGTAGACGATAGCAGGACCGAAGGATATTGCTCCCGAGCCGCCATAACAATATTCGTTCGATTACTATATTCTTTTGAGTAATGATACCGGGCTTCACCAAACCTTTCAGTAACCAATCCCTGAGAATTGAACCGGCTAGCTAATAAGTTCCTATAATTAGTTCTCAGATCCCCCGTTTCAACCGCTTCGTCAAATAGGTAACTATTCATTGTCTCCTTGATCAATTTCCCATCCGCATCGAAATATTTGATACCCAAAAGATCTCCTATATTTGTCGTAAAATCACTGATGCGCAGGTTAACACCATGAACATATCCCTTAGCTCCAGGCATATCTTGCATAACAACCCTATTTATCATACGGCTATCCAACAAACGATAGGAGTTTTCAGTATATCCCTCCATCTGGCTGTCACCATTGGGCTGAATTACTTTATTTTGGATACGGACCTTTCGGTACATCACCCCCGGTCCAGGAATTTCGCGTGCATATTTGAGAATATTCTCCGTACCTTGGTTGAGAATTTTCTTGTAAAAGATTTTAAAGGAATCCCCTGTAATATCATTGAGGTTGCCCGTTTCCACATTATAAGGTAAATAAGAAGTCATACCCGTCGATATACCATTGGATCGGTACTGGTATTCTGTCCTATAGACCACACCATTTACAACTTTATTGCTTATACTTTTGATTCTAGCCCCACCTCCATAATTAACTGCGGGATCCAGTGGGAGTCGTATATTTCCAGTGGTAAGTGTAAGAACATCCTGGTTATAGCGCAGAATAATGGTGCTGTTACTCGTCCCCTGACGTCCATCATAAAAACAGGTTTGGTTACCGCTGTTCGAATGGATCATTGTCATTGGCAAACTACTTATTTGTCCCAAAAAGAAACCATTGATTGGGTTTCCGACACTATAACGTTCCTCAAATTCCGTAACAGTGAAAGGAAGTTCTACAGCATACCTACGATTGTCAAGTCGTTGAACAATTTTAATCGGAAATGAAAGGTAGCGCTCAAATACGGTTTCCTTAAATTCATTACTCTCATAATCCAGCTCAATTGTATTTCCTGTCGGAGAACTTATTGTGCGTAGATTCCATGCATCGGTTCCTTTTGCAGATGTCGTGGTAACGCGTTTTGCCAGGTCGGCATTTACCCACAATTGTGACCAGTTTAAGTCTCCTTTATAATAGCCCCATACATCTTGACAGTCCTTACAGTAATTTGGGTTTTTAGTTTGTCTTAGCGTTAAATTAGTCAGGTCATCTGCTAACACTTCTCCATTCATCAAAGTATAGATTTTTCCTGTTCCACCACTTCTGATTGCCGTGATCATACCATAATATACAGGATTGTCATCGGCACTCTCGATCATCATTCCGACCTCTAGAGGAATAGCATTGTCCGCCGAAAATTCATTATTCGCACTTCTGGTGGCTGCAAATTGACTATTTCCTGTTTGCTTATAGGAAAATTGGGTTGTTGGCAATAATTCAGCTCCACCTTTACCCCTAAATTTTACACCATCTAAGGTTAGTTTCCCGAATTTAGCATCAGGCTTTCGTGTATGAAAGCTATTCGGAGTTTTTTTACTGAGATCATAACTATAACCAAAGTCAATAACGCGAATGCTTTTCGCCTCAATAGTACTACGCCCAACTACCTCAAAATCAAAATTGTCAATAACATTATAGTGGAGGTCACCATTTTCTCCCCTATTTATTGTTTCACTACTTTCGGAAACCAGGTTGGCGTCCGAATTATTCAACAGATAAATCTTGTTTAACCGCATACTCTTCCGAGATGTTTCATCAAACAATGGTCTTCCTACTCCTAAGTTTTTAGCTGTCAAGGCATTTATGGAGTTACCCTTGGCATCAAGTCGTACCTCTTTTTCAAATATAGCTGTGTGCGTACGTGTGCGGATCTTATTAATATAATATAACTCCTTTTGTCCGGAAGTATACATTGAGTAATTTTGATCGAGATCCCTGTCAGCACCTTCTGCTGGGGTTCTCCAAACATAATTACTAGTCCACTGTCCATAATCCATTGCAACCCAATATCCCCAATCGGCTGCATCTACTAAACCATTTCCATTACGGTCTACGTAGTCAGGTCCCGTCACTGCTGTTAATAACCAGGTATAAGCATAAGGCTCTTTACGTGTGGTTTCGCTAAATTTCACATTATCCTTTGGTGTATAATTATAAGAATACTCATTATAGGAATAAACAGGCAATGCATAATGATAAGTTACACCAGACTCATTGGTCACCATAAATCCACCGATCTGACTCCCTCCTTTGGTAGCAGTAGCATTTACGAAATATGTTCCATTTGTGATTCTAGTAAATCCTTTAGTCCCGGTACCAACGTCAATAAAGCCCTTGGTCTTTGCAGTTCCACTACGGATCTCATCATTGGTAAAGTATTTCACAAACTTGGAAGCAGCCAATTCGTTACCAATCCGGGTATCCGTTTTGCCTCCCATACTGAATGGAAAAGTATTCGGATCCTGTGGAGTTCCTGATTGCTGGACAACGTCATCAAGTCCTTGATCAAATGAATTAGAAAAATCATTGACAAAACGGAAACCAGCTCCTTGTTTAATGAGGGCATTTGCAACATTCTGTTTAATCTGGCTTTTGGAAGGTTCATTGTTCTGCAAATACAATGCCCTCTGGTAGAGAAAAGGTCTAATTTGACCGCCCACACCCTGACCAGATACCGAGTAATTATCATACTCAGGTAGGGTTCCTCCTAACAGTTCATAATCCTCAGGGTTGTCAGCAATATTGATATTATCTGGAATCAATCTATAATTATCAAAACTACGATTGTCAAAATAAGTTGCGGGTGTATTCGTCGCAATTACCGGAGTATATAAACTACCTGTAGAAAGTGTCTCAGCCGTTTCGTCTATCCAATAACGTGTACTTCGGAATGATGCTCCGATGCTAACGATCCCTAAGGGTATAGTAAAACCGAAACCAGAACTACTTGTGCTGATCTTACCTGCATTTTTATTAAAAACTGATCCTGTACTTCCTAACGCGGAAAGACTGGGTTTGTTTGATGATGAATTCATCGATGCCGATAAAAGGCTCGTCGGCGCCCTATCCGTACCATTACTCTTAGCCAATGATACTCCCGCCCCACTGTTCAGACTTTGAAAATTGGTAGAGAAACCAATACCACCAGAGGCCGAAATACCTTTTGCAACATCTATTCCCGATGAAATATCCATACCTACATAACCACCACCATAGGGACTAAAACCTACATCAACACCAAGATTTACTGGCCCAGCTTTTATACCATACCCTATACTAGCCCCAACTCCAAATCCCTGATAGGTATCACTGGCAAACACAAGTCCTACATTGACCACACTTGCAAAACCAACCTGAAGCCCATACTCTTTACTATTTCCTCCACCCCAATAATCTCTTCTTTTTAAACTGACTTCATTAAAATCATCTGGCAGACCGGCGACATTACGGTTGATAGCACCTGGATTCAACGTCCAGCCCAAGCCTACCCATGAAGCTTCCACGTCCGGGCGGATACCCGCATGATAAGACAGCGACAAGGGATAGCCACCCTCGGGGCCCGGAACTTCCAATAAAGGTAAATTATAGGTCAGGCTTCCCGTAAGGGGGTTAACCATATCGGTCGTGTCAACGGGCTCGAAACTAGTGGCCTCAGGCGCTGTAGGGCCTGCTGTAAGTGCCAGAGCCGCCATAGGACTTATTAATTCGAACAGAAATACACCTCCCAATACCGCAGCAACCTTGCAGCTATGCCTGTTCAATAGTTGTATAAATTTCATTGTTGGTTGATATTAAAATTGATCGATATTTGGCGAATACTTTAGCTTTTCAGCATCTATGGAAAACTCCAGTTGCCCAAGATGAAGCCCAAACTCCTTTATCACCAGTCTCAGGTTTTTATAAGGGGAAAGATCTTCGTTAAAGACCGCAAGTAATTCATTACTCTTGCCCATATTATATGTCGGCTGATAACTCACCATACCGGCAGAATATTCTTTCCCCGAATCTGTCCGAAGAAAAATATACTTGTCCATGTTAAAAGAGAATAGCTGTACATACGCCCCATATTCGTCCCTCGGCAACTGGGCCAGAAGCTCATGGCCATCATGGGAAAACTGGATGCTAAAATACCTCTGAATACCGGGATCATTCTTCTTTTGGACCAAAGACGCCGGTAATAACTGTACCTGTACTTTAATCCCATTTGCCACAGTGGTATCATACACAAAACCGTGATCTTTTTCTGAAACATACTGGAGTCCCGCTGCAACAGTAGCAAACTTTGCCGGAGGGCGTCCACAGGCAATCATTCCCAGCAAAATGAGAAATAAGAATAAATAACGATTCATCTTACTGCTTATTAATTTCTTTGAGTACGTCTTCGGTCACATTGGTACCCTCGGCTGCATAGGCGATCGTGCCGGATGGATTGGCTATAAATATGAACTTGTAATGGTTGCGCTTACCGTAATCCTTCAAAAAGGCATTCAGTTCGTCCGCTACCTTGGACATGGCAGCAGATTCCTCAGATTGAAGTGTTTCCTGAACATTCCGCTGGTAATCGTTCAGCTGCTTCTCTTTGAGCTGGATAAGCTGTTTGGTGTTGTTATCCGATTGTCCGTCGTAACGGATGATGGCTTCACGAACCTCACGGTTCAGGGTGTCGATCTTGAGTTTGAACTCCTTGCCCCTGGCTTCAAGCCGGTCCCGCTCGGCCTTCGCTCCCTTGTATTCCTGAAAGATACGGGTAGATTCAACATAGGCAATTTTTTCACCTTTGAAGAACAATAGATAAACACTCAATCCCAAAGAAAGGATAATACACGCCCACAGCGCCTGAATACTTCTCATAAAAATGGTTATATTAAAATACTTTAAAACAGATCAGTTACAAGCTAAAACTGTAACAACTGAAATTTAATTCAAAATAACAAAAAAAATAATTATCATTAAACAGAAAATAAAAAAAATTTAACCCATCAATGATGACTATAAAAATTTATTGAAATAGACGCTTGTTAAAACAATTAAAATTAGCTGATTAGATTCATGGAAAATACCTATCGGTTTAACAGGTATACGGTGAAAGAGGGCATTATTGAAAATCTATGACCGAAAAGCCACCTCTACACCTATAAAATGATTATCACTTAAACGCCTATTTCAATTTAAATATTATCAAAACGCAATGCAGTCGAAACAATTATTTTTTAATACTGAAATATTGTTTTAAACTCAGTTTACTGATCCTATTGCTATTTTTTCAGACAGCTTGTCAATCTGTTTTTGCTGCGAAATCATATGCAATGTCAATTCCTCTATTTTTTTCAACAGAAGCAAGTTCATCTCTGCTAGGTCCAACCCCTCATTTGCAATTTTACTTGCCGAAGGAACCTCCGGAAGGTGTCTATGAAGTTTTACATAATCTTCAACCGATTTTAGTGAAGGTAATTCGTAATCCGGTTCAAATACATAATCAGGAACAGAAATATCTGTCTTGATCTTGATCTCTTTTGCAAGTATGTTTCCGTTTACCGCTAGTTTAGCTTGAGGATTTTCAGTGCCTATACCTAGATTACCATTAGAAATGATATGGTTTCCTAAACCTGATAAAACTAGTTTTCCTGTTGATTTAACATCACTATGCGAATCAAGTACTGTTCGCCAATTGTTAAATTGCCCGGTTCCATTTTCACTACTATTGTTAGCATATGCACTGGTTCTAAAATACATCTTTCTGTCACTGGCTCCGAAATAGAGATCTGTCTGCCAATGAGAAGCCAACCCATAAATCGCTAACAGTGTACCGTAACTGTTAGTCCCTGGGCTCACCCCGCCAGGACGATTGGTATTATAATCGTCAAACAATTTAATACTCATAGGATTCAGCTGCGTGCGGGGAGAACTGGTAAAATTATATTGTACTGCAGGAAAATTAAATTCATTGCCCTTAACTGTTCCTATTACATCCAAGGTCTTCGCCGGATTAGTTGTCCCAATTCCGACATTTCCATTTGTCGGGAACGTATTACTTTGTGCGGAGGCGCTTACACAAAATAATATTGCAAGCGCACTGCCACAAATACGTGTAAATATTTTATTCTTTATATGCATAACTTATTTAGATTCTAATTTTACAAGCCGGTCTACAATTTCCTTTATTGTTTTATCTTTTTCAATAAGGTGCAAGGTCAACTCCTCAACCTTTTTCAATAGAAGCAAATTCATTTCGGCCACGTCTAGACCATTTTTACCTACTTCACTTGCCGAGGGCATCTCTGGGAGATGTTTATTAATTTTGACGTAGCTCTCTATTTCCTGCAATGACTTAAGGTTATAGTCCGGTTCGAAAACATAATCTGGCACTGTAATATCGGTCTTAACTTTAATCTGTTTGGCTAGAATATTACCCTCTACGGCCAAATCCGCCTGGGGATTGGCAGTACCTATACCGACTCTCCCCATAATATTAAAGCGAGAAACATAGTTGGTGATCTGCCTACTGGGTGTATAATCTGCAATATCACTCAGTATATCGGTATTCTGCGGCACGCCATTCTTGTCATAAGGAACAAATTCAAGACTGACTCCAGACGATTTCGCCCATCCGACAAACTGGAAACCATTCGTATGTTGTGCACCTGCATAAGGTACATCTAAAGCGACATATTTTTTACCATTGTATTTACAGGTCTTTAATCGCCAGCTATAAGCACCCTCTTCATTCAGAAACTAAATTCGAGAAAGTAGTATTATAAGATGACGAACTGTTGATGTTAGCAACATTGAGCCGATTTAAAGCTCCAGTGCCACCACGTCGAGCAGCAACAGTCCCAATTAGATAATTATCTGAAAGTAAGGTTCCATCATAGATTTCATGCAGGATAATCAATGATTTGGTGTAAGTGGCATTCGTGGAAGAATTAATAATTTTGTGAATATAGTCGCCTGACACGGTAACTACTTGCGCTTTTGCCACTGGTCCGTGCAATAAGATCAAAACCAGTAAGCAAATAAAGTTTGAAAAATATCGTTTCATAAAAATATTTATTTTATTTTACTGTGTTCTCTTTTCATTGTGCCATTTCTAAGTAGTCAAATATTCGATATACGCAATTCCACTTAATGTTTTAGCGCAACATATCGGTCTTTCCGTTTTTTACTATCTATTTAATCATGCCTCGCCATAGAAGAGATTGTTTTCTCTGACTTCTCCAATCTTTGAACAATGTCCTGTAGCATTTTATCTTTTTCAATAAGATGTAAAGTCAGTTCCTCTATCTTCTTCAATAGAATCTTGTTCATCTCACCCAGGGATATACCTTCCGCTTCAGCTAGGCTTGCTTTAGGGACATCTGGAAGATGACCGTTCACTTTTATAAACTTTTCGGTGTCGGATAACGGCTGCAACTTATATTCTTCGTCAAACACATAATCGGGCCAGCCCGTTGTCTCGACTTTGATTTCCTGACTCCGGATCTTCCCGTTGACAGCCAGATCATATGCTCCCGGCGTAGTTGTTTTGATACCAACTTTTCCAGAGAAGGAAAAATCACCGAGCCCTATTGGATTATCCAGCAATGAGCTTAAGGTCGGTTCATTACCATTTACTTCCTCCAGCCGAGGCCCATAAAAATATTGACGGTCGCTCGTATTGGAATCATAGAATAGATAAGAGCGAAGACGGGTTGATGTTGCCGTAGATGGAAATTTAAAATCTAGCGCCGAAGCAACTTTGGTTCCTGTAACTCCATCGTAAACTCCACCCGAACTTGCTTTAGAAGGATCGGTGGAGCCGTGTACGTAACCAACCAACAGATACCACTTATCCAGTTCAGGCAGATTCCCATACCAGAAATAAGGATTATTATTCACAACATCATTCACCGAGTTGACATTTGCAGCGCAGCCAAAATACGCCGTTCCCGTCTTCGAGTTCGTTCGTTTTATCCATACCGAATAACGATATGTCTTCTGATGGTTGATAGGGATATCCACTGAATTGAATCCGCCGTCACCTTGCGAATCGCCGCTCGGAGTGCCTTTCCAGATGATCACTTGTCTTCCCTGTGGGCCAATACCCCATTCGCGTTCGTTTTCGGTCACAAGACCATTCGGAGTGAATCCGGCTGTGCCGCCACTTCCGATTACCCAATCACTAAGATTTAATAAATTTTGTGCGTTGCTTTCCATAGCAAACGCGCTGAGCACACATAGGATCCCTGACTTCAATATGTTCATAAGGATAAAACGGTTAATAATAATAAATAAACAAAATAAATACGGTTAATCCATCTGAGCTTAATTACTTTTCATCATTTGGCTACACACATTAACTTAAGCTCAATTAAAGATAAGAATTTTTCGAAAGCGCTGCATAAAAATTTTTCGTTAAATATTTCATTACTCCAGACTTAAATTATGAGCACTCCAAAGCCAACCTCTTGCTGGTTCAATAGTAGATTTTAATACAATATTTAATTGTGATACGCAGAAGCTATCTGATTCGCAAATTTACACCCTTTCAGATCGCAACAATCGGATATTACGCTGTCATAATGTATTCTCCACATGATCATTAAAATTTTAAAAAATCAAATATATTCTAATTAAAAGAATATTTTGCGTATCTTAAACTTTAATTAATTTTTAGATGAACACATTAGGGAAAAAAATTAGATTACTTAGACACCAAAAAGGCTGGAGCCAAAAGGATGCTGCGACACAATTGGATATATCAATTCCTGCATTTTCTAAGATTGAAACAGGAATCACAGATATTAATCTCTCTCGGATAATCCAAATCTCAAAGTTATTTAATGTCACGGTTTTACAGCTTTTATCTTCTTCTGACACAGAAGAGATTAAAGACTATGTCAACGATATAGACGCAATTAAGCAAAAGTTGCAAGAACGTGATGACGAAATTATCCAACTTCAGAAAAAAGTCATCGACCTATATGAGCAGTTGTACAAAAAATAACAACTGCAAAATTACCAGTGTGAATACGGCAGCAAATTTGAAGCTGACTTAGGAAACCCTATTTTTGTATTAATGCCAAGGATATGGCATTTTAATAACTGATAGGTATGCCTCTCGGACAAAGACTGATAACATTGAGAAAGGCTAGGAAACACCCACCTCACAGAGCTATCTTAGCGAGAAAGTGGGACTTCCGGCGATATCATAGGCAGGTATGAACGTGACGAGATTATGCCCTCTGTGGAGGTTACCTAATAAATCAGCAGGATCATGGAGATATCCGTTATGCCCGAGGACGACCAGAAACAGGTTTTTCTAGTGCTTGATGCACTTATAAGGCATTATAAGGCTAGAAAAGCCTATGCGTGATAAAAAAGCATCTGTTCTTCAGATGCTTTTTATTGCGATGATTAACCTAGCTAAGGATTATACTGTTTTAAGCACTTTTAATCTCATATCATTAAAAACATCGGAAGCAAAATAAGCACCCTCGGCAAGGAAAAAGGATGGTCACAGGACGCAACCTTGCCCGAAAGATTGATGCTTCACGTGAGATTATAGGAAAGTATGAACGCAATGAAAACTTACCGTCCAGATGCTGATACCAAAAGCATCCTGTTCAACGTCATTGATAATATCCAGCTGGTGATAAAATTTTAAATCACACAAAGTCCAAATTTACTTTGAAAAATTTCAAAGGTAAATTTGGACTTTAACACAGTTCATAGAATCTAGCCCCGTAATTGTACTGGTTACCATAATTTACGTTGGTCCGAAATTATTTCTTTATTCTTTCCGGAGTTTTAAATGGTAAAGAATCTTCTTCACTCTCGTATATGATTTTAAGAATTTTCCCTTTATTTAGGCATCGCTCTATTTTAGATATTTCTGGTTTCAAATCCGAAATATCAAATAACTTATAAGCTTCCAAACCATATATTTCTGGTAAATTACCATGATCAATATGTTCTAAATAATAAATTACCTTGCAAATATCCTGTTGATGATTTTTAGCAAATTCAGACATTGATATTTTAAATAGTCTCCTAAAGTCCTGTTCAACATCACCATTATCTATAATAAAAAAGGATGCTAAATACATTTTTATAGCTTTCTTATCTGAATTATTTTTTATTAATCTATCGCTTATCACTATATTAACA
The DNA here is from genome assembly GCF_002484085.1 of Sphingobacterium sp. UBA7625. Lineage (NCBI taxonomy): Bacteria > Pseudomonadati > Bacteroidota > Sphingobacteriia > Sphingobacteriales > Sphingobacteriaceae > Sphingobacterium > Sphingobacterium sp. UBA7625. The sequence goes on along the minus strand of NZ_DLJD01000065.1, from coordinate 52,116 downwards.
TCCTTATCAATTTTATTATACTCTATACCGACATTGCCTTCTGCATCTTTTAGGACATACACCTCTTTTTTTTGAATTTGCCATAGCAGAATCAAAAAACTACTTATTAAAATCAGGCTTTTCATCTCTTTTAATATATTTTATGAGTATAATGTTACTCTTATTTGCTTCAGAATTACTTTTTACCCTCTCAGTGACATCGGAAACAAATCGATCCCTTCCTTTATTTCCTTTATCGGGACCAGATAAGGTGCAACATCCAAGAGATCCTACAACTCCACGGCGCCCTTCTGAATTTGTATATCTCCCTCCGACATGAATCTGGATATTACGCCTACCATCCACCTTATCATTATTTTTGTTGTTTAGATCCCTTAATTCAAGACGTCCTCCAGCTTTCCCGTCTGTCCTCATTACTCCTTGATATTCTCCGACACTATTTTTTGGCTCAAAAGCCAAATTATCAACTCGATAGGCTTCCTTATCATTTCCTTTAAAAGTTCCCTCAGGATCTTTGATAGCAGCAAAGAAGATTGCCAAGGCCTTTAGTGTCACCCTGGACTATCTCTCCGGGGAGACCAGCGACATGGCCTTTGACCGTAGGACTGTGGAAAGATTTCAGGATATCGAAAAGCTTAGCCAAAGTGAAAAGGATCACTTATTCGCCCTGCTCGATGCCTTCCTCGCCAAGAGCAAGATGAAGGAGATACTCAAATAATACAACAACGCCCAATCCGAGAAAGATTGGGCGCTGAAACAAAAAAACAGATTTACTCCTCTATTATTTTTATCTCAAAAGTACCATTCGGTACTTTTCTGTAAGCAAAAAAGCCAGGCTCCATATCAGAAAGAGACAACAGCCCCTCATCTATGTTCAATATCTCTTCCATAGAAATAACTTTATAGTCCGATTCTTCAACCGCTCTTTCACTAATAAATTCCCACATTACATCCTCTTGATGATGATACACTCTAGTTATTTGATCCGTCTTATTCAAGACAAATGATGTTGTCAAAACTGCCTCGTTGGGATCAGAAAAATAGTTAATTAATTCCATTAGAGATCCTGTTGTAGTGGAGGTATAATACCCACCGAAACTAAATAAACTATGACTTTTCCCTTTATACGATACTCCTCCGAAGTAGTACTCTTTTCATAAAGGATCTATATTTAAGTAATTTTCGATTGGGCAAATTTCACAAATTTATCAATAACAAAATCTAATTTATTTGGACTACAATACCCTTTAAATATTTCTCCATCACAATTTAAACTATACCAATCGTCGTCGTTCTCAATTGATTCCTCAAAGAAAGACCTACCCTCCAATTTAGTCTCTAGAATATTAGCACAAAAACTCCAGCCTGGATTATCTAATGTGGTAATCTTAATTCCATATATATGTTCCCAATCACCGTCACAATTTGATTGGTACCAATCCATTAATCCTTTTAAATCATTCATTACTTGTATTTCTACGTTTAGGTAATTCATCTTCCCGAGCCGGTCTTGTCCTTTTCCCTTCTCTCACATGGGGAGTCGGAATATGCTCACGGGCTTCTTTATCATAATGAGGTTCTCCAACTACATCGACCCTTTTAGTCTCTTGAAAACCACTTGGATTTTTTTGATTTTTTTCATAGGTTGTGGAATTAGTAATATCACCTGTATTTGGATCTCTTCTAAATGAAGAATGATCCCCTCCAGCCTCACTATCCGGTTTCAAATGATTATCTCCTCGTCCGGCATTAACGGTAGTAGGTTTCTTTATTTTGGCCGAAGGATTTCTCTGTATTGTCGTCCCCAAATCCTTATCACTCCTATTAGTAGTATTAATCCTATTGGGGTCAAGAGGTATATTATTACTCGTACCATCTCTCCTTACTGCAAAGTTTATCTGTGGATACTTGTCTGCATTCATCGCAACATGGCTGGCAACAAATACAGTAGCCACTAAAGCGGCGCCTTCCCGAGTCGCTAAAAATTCGGTCAACAGCGCAATACCTCTAATAATAGGAACTATATAAACTGGACGGGGGCCTCTTCCATCCGGGTCTATAAACCTAATCGGATTATTAAAGGCATAATTATACGGACTATGTCTCCACATTTCCTCCGCCAGCGGATCCACCACATTCCACCTCCCTATTTCCGCATCGTAGAATCTCGCTCCGTAATCCACCTGACTACCACTACTTTTTCGTAGCTTTCCAGATCCTGTGGCAGCTGCAGACCCGTTTTCTCAAAGAACTTTACCCTATCGGTTAGTCTGATAATTTGATTCAATAAATACTGTCTCAAATGTATATTCTAATCAAAGATACGACATCGTTTAAGTTCACCCTACCGTCATGCTAAAAAAGAATTATTTTTTCAACTTTAAAACAAGTTTATGATATTTTTTATCATATGTTAGTTTTTCCTCATCTGAGGTAGGTGGTCTGTCTGTTCTCTCTCGGAAAAAGAATTCTTCTTTATAACCTATAAACAGTTTATGATATTTGTTATCAATATTTATTATACTATCCAGCCCATTTACAATGACCCTGCAGTTTTCTTTATTTTTTATCTCAATATTACCTATCTTTCTGTAGGTAGCGACCTCTGTCCGGTATAGAGTTGTATCGAATACCACCTCTTTATTTGTTTCAATTTTTATATTAAAATCTTTAGTTATTAATGATGCTGAATTAAAATATATATCTAACTTCATCTTTTGTCTATCTGAACAGGAGACGATGGCAGTCAATAAAAATAATAATACGTATTTCATCTTATTTATTTGGATTTATAATTATTTTTGGAATCATCATTTTAAATGTACGCTGACCTTTATATGGTCGCTCATTTGTAGATCTATCGTTATATCCTGGCACTTTATTAATAATATACTGCTTATTAACGCCCTGATTTAACAACCCTGGTTTTCGTGCTCTATCATATATCTTCATCAATTGATCTCTTGAAAAGTTTAAGTTTCCTGGCGCGTATCCCATGGGATTAGTGTTATAGTCGGGTTCATCATCATCTGGATGTCCGAAGCCAAAGTTATGCCCCACTTCATGAAAAGCCAATTGTGCACTTTGACCATATTGGACTACAGAATTCTTTCCACTTTTACTGGCTATCCCACCAGCTGGCCCGCCTCCGAGAGCTGGATCAGCCTTACCTAAAACTTTATTTACTAGGGTTACAAGATGGTCTCCTTCCTTTACATCCTCTATCGACTTAGCTACAGTAAAGTTAGCTTGAATATTATAAACATTTACAGAGCCATCACTAAATGTCTTACTAGATTTCTGAGAATTTAATTTCGCGTTAAGTCCAGAGACAAAGTCCGAAATACCATAGGCATTCGCTTGATTCAAAACTTTGCCAGAAATGTGAGTAGTATAATAATTGTAAGTTACTCCATTTCTAACTTCTGATCTATGAGAAGTCCAGATACTGTCACCTTTAACGTCAATATTAAGAATAGGATCATTTGCGCCATATTGGTATGGGGATAATGATGAATACTTTTCGGCAAACCTATCTATAACGTTGAAACGTCCAATTTCAGCGTCATAGAACCTTGCCCCGTAATCCAGCTGATCCAGTCCCAACTCCACCTGTTTCTCCTTACCATTGTACTTGTAAAGATTCGAAGCCGTGTTCAACGCATTGCCCTGGTTCATCTCCATACCAAATGGATAATAATCCTGGATCTGCTTGATCCCCCCACTATGGTCTACCACCGCACGTGTATTACCCAGGTGATCCTTTAAAAAGTATTCATAAATGTAAGAACTACCATTTGGAAGGATCCTCCCCTCCTCCGTCTGGATAAACTTCAACACCCCATTCTCGTACTGGATACCGTCAACGTACTGGGTCACCGCAGAGCCTAGTGTCTTCGTCAGCTTCCTGCCCATTGCATCATAACTGTACAATAGGTTTTCAGTGCCTTTGATCAGCTTTACAGGTAAATTTAAGTAATTATAATCGATTTTGGTAATAGCTAGCCGGCTATTGCTTATACCGTTACCATTTACATCGTAGGTAAAGTTATTCGTCCTGGCTGCAGTACCCGCGTCGGTAACCTTGGTCAGCTTATTGCCCGAATAGGTGTATTTAAAGTGGTTGTACCAGCCTGTACCCGTGCCGTTTCGCCTGCGCAAAGTATCAATATTGCCCATTACATCATAGGCTAGTTCCTCGTCGTAAAAACTAGTTTTATTGGCGGCGACGTTGTTATACACGCCTTTTTTCAACCGATTCAGCTTGTCATAGTAATACGTGTAGGTCTGCACAGGCTGCATCGTCATACCCGAGCTGACCTGTGTGTTCCACTTCATCGTACCGATATTGCCATTGTAGGTATCGACCTTATCTCCATAGCTCAGTTCCATCCCAAATACGCGTTTTGTACTAACAGCCGCAGGATTGTTCAGTGACTTCAGCCAGCCCCGCTCGTTGTAGCCGTATACGATCTCCTGGGCCGCAGTACTCCCCGTATTGTGCAGGTTCTTCTGTTTGAGCTGGCCAATCTCATTGTACGAAAGTTTGCTCTGGGATATCTCGGCCAGTTCACCCATTTTCTTCTTGGTCTCAATCAACCTGCCCACATGGTCATATTCATTGGTCGTCAGGATCTTGACTGCGGCGACCGTTGCCGAAGCTCTGTGCTCACGCAAGCTGGTCTTCAGTTCGCCACTAAATAGGTAACTATTGGTCACATAGTCTGTTCCTCCCAAATGGTTATTGGAAGCCGTCTGAATCAGACGGGCCCGGTTATCGTAATAGTTGACAGTCAAGAGCGGTGCTGTACCTTCGGTTGTGGTCACCCGGGTGCCTGTAAGTAAGGTTTTTGTGTAGCTACTCTTGGTGATATTCATAGCTTGCAATGCCGATAGGTTTGCATCCCTAAAGGTATAATCATCATAGTAATTGGTGATATGGGGCATTGTTGTACCGATCGTCGGAAATGCCCGGTCCGTATAATCCAATGTACCAATCCGCTCCTCAGATTGGTATCGGATGCCATTGACCAGTGGATGGCTATTCACCGCAAGCTGGGCGGCTGCCTGGGTAACCAAGCCAGCTTTGACATAAATGCCGCTATAGGCCACATTGCCAAAAGCATCGTATTTGGTATAGCTCCAGCTGCCCGTAGCCCGTTGTAGTGCGTCCTGTTGCAATACCAATTGATTGTTGCCGTTGTAGGCCATATATTCCCAGCCCTTGCCGGGAATCTTTTTCTCGATCAACCGTCGTAATCCGTCGTAATGATAGGCGTAGATGTATTTATCAAAATATGTATCCGAGGCTAGCTCGCTAAACGTAGTTGCAGTCACAATCGGTGGGATAACGTAGCGCAGATCGCCCATATCGTCGTATACGTAATACGTGTTCAGCGATTTGGCTGTTGTCTCCCACACTCGCTTCAGCACAGTCCTACCAGCCATATCGATATACTCTTCCACCGTCCCTTCCTTACCCTGTGCAGAGGTCCAATTCTCATCCTTGACCACTGTTTTAGACAGCGTGTTCACGGCATAATAGCCCGTACTGCTTGCCCCTCCAGTCGCGGCCACTTTCCACAATCGGACGTCATCTGCAATATTGGTTCCATAGTCCATCGCCACCGTACGCCCCGTCGTAGAGGCCGATCCACGGTTGGAAATCGGCTGCCACATCACCCCTGGGGCCCCCTGCTCAGTGACCCGGCTGAGCGGACCATTCTCCAAAACACTTACTGAAAAGGGTTGAGTCGTCTTGCTGACCGCAGGATCCCAAGTATTACTGGCTCCATAATAGGCCAGTTGGTCTGCCTTGGCTGTGGTCTTAAAGCTACCATCATTGTTGAGTTGTCCAACATGGGGAAGATATTTCACCGTTTCACGCCCTAGGCCATCGTATGCCACATGTTGTACGATATCTTTATAAGTAGGGCTTGCCATCAACTGGATTGTCTGAACCACACGCCCCAGCCCATCAAAATATCGGATGGACTGATTCTCCAAATCAATGGACCGCACACTTGCAAGTTGTGTTTCTTTAACAGCACTCCGAAAAGTTTTTGTCAATATATAATTCCTGTCGGCCGACAATTGGCTGACTATATTTGGGAATCCACCGATTAAGAGCACCACATTCTTGCCAGCAGGAATATAGAAACCATTCTTGAGTGTAATGCTGTTAGCGGCCTTGATCGTCGTCTCATTGTTGTACACATTGAGTATCAAATCCGGCGACTGACATAGTCCCAATTGGGCCAATATCGTATAAAATACAATGAATGATAGTTTTTTCATGATTCTAACTTTTAAAATTCATCAAATATCGCTGTTAGTTACATGGGCCGATACTGGTTACCTTGCCATCGTTTCCACTGATATAATAGATCCCCGTACCGAGTGAATAATAACCCTGCTTTGCATAGACTCCGTCCATCGAATAGAGGATTGTCCCAACTCCAATAACCGGGTTTGGAATATTATTTACATTCAGCAGATAATAGGGAGATTTCGAGACAAATGAGGCACATAATGGAATGGCGGCAGTCAATACCGGTGTATAGGCCAGATTGAAAACATAGGCATTGTTTGACTTATAATGGTATTGATAGCCACTGATAATATTCCTGTCGAAATCCAAAATGTACTGCAGCCTGTCAAAGCTATCATAGTTGTAATATTCGGTGAGTCCGCGCGGATCGGTCATACTAGTCATCCCTACAAACGGCCTATACGTATAACTGGTCACACGGGCCTTCTTCATGTCTGCATGATTGCGGAGCGCGGCCATCGTGGTCTGGATATAAGCGTCCGTAACGCTCATCGAGTTCAGGTTGTTTAGAGTGGTCTGCCCCAAGATCGTCAACACGTCCTGATAACTAGCGTTCTCAACTTTGGCTATCGGGTAAAGCCCATTGTAGCCCCAGATATAGGCATACCGCTGATCACTTAGATAACTCAGGTCCAATGGATTGCCAGCCACGCTATACTGATTGAACTGCAGCAAAAGTTTCTCAGGGTTTGTCCTGTTGGTATAATAGTCATACTGGGGCTGTATCATATTAGTATACCATTCTTTAAAAACAGTACGCTTTTGCTCCTGCTGGACATTGTTTACCGTCCGGACAGTCTTGGTCGGAATGGAGACGATATTCATTGCCGTCATTTTGCTATTCACTGCAATAGCAGAGTTGTCGAAAGGATATTCATAAGTAAAGACCTCGTTCAGTCCATTGCTACTCACCACCTCTTTTCTCTTGACCTGCAAATATTTATCCTCTAGGATCGAAGTCTCTTTGATAGAAAAGACACCACCGTTATCATAAACCTCCCGGGTAACTCCTGTGGGCACATTAGCGCCAGACACGTATTTGCGGAAGCCGTAGCCGATAACCGAGCAAACATTCTCGTGGTAATCTTTTTCCTTGAGGTACCATTGGCGGTTCTTGTCGTTTGGGTATGACATGCTATAGTCGACTGAAAGATTGACGTGCCGATAAGTGGGCATGTCCCAAGTTTCGTCTTTAAGCACGGGGGTATAGCTATATTTTTCTACAGTAGCCAACTCATAGCTGTTTGTCGTCTGGTTTAAACGGAAAGATTCTTTTCGCCCCAGTTCTCCCCCCTCCCATAGATGAGAGGGATCTGTATAGTATTTGGGAAGTGGCGAATTCATCGATACATAATAAGAGTCGTTTATAATAAACTCGTTTTTATCATAGATTTTGCTTTCATAGTAGTAGACATCTTTGCGCTCGGGCTTGGACTCGCTGCCGCTGTACTCGGTAACAACATCATACAGGAGTCCGGTCTCCCCGAGGCCGGAAGATTTTATCTGGTGTTCCGAGGAATACCTGTGTACCCGGTAGCCAGCCTGTGCTTTAATATATGAATCATAATATGGGCTATAAAATTCCCAAAAGAACATACTGAACGTTTCTTCGGGAACATACGGCCGCAATTCGTACGCTTGATTGATATAACCATAACCGTCCTCAGCTGTACCATATTCAAACCTCCGGTAGGCAGCCTGACCGCTCTCTACAGTATTTCGAATCGTCTTGATACGCAAGCCCGGACCGTTATTGTGAATCACACCCCGATATCTGTTCAGTTCATAGTCAAAAGTGGTGGTACCACCAGTAGGATAGTTGATCGATTTCAGCATGCCCATCTTCCGGGAGTTCAGATCGGCTTGTCGTTCGATACCGTTTGGGGATATTACCCGTTTCAATAATTCATCACCATAAGTCGTAGGACGTACAATATCAATTGTCTGTGCAGGGATCAAGGCACCTAGCCGACCGGCAAGGGAACTATAATACCCCCATTCATCCTTAAACTGAACATCCTCTGTGGCAACATGGGGATTTTCCCATGATTGCGGTGCATAATAATCGAAACGGTATTGTTGCTCTACTTTTTCTACATTATTTTCCCTAGAGATAAATTCCAGCTTCTTCAGGTAATAAAGATAGGTCTCGCCAGCCTCCAATTGAGTATCAAAACGAAACTTGCGATAAGTGGGCGTTCCCATCAGCTCGATCGACTCCAGCATTTTGTTATTATAACTACGTTCGGGGGCTAAGCGGTAGTTAAAATTCAACGTACCGCCGGTAAAACTGATTGAAGTGATATAGGGAGCATTAATATACTCTGTATCCACGAAATGCATATCATCAATGGGTATTTGATTCAAATAGTCCATTAGGTATTGTCCGTAAAAATCCGTATCGTCAGGTCTATAACCGCTAGTCGAACCAAAATCATAGTCTCGCAGGCGGTCTGGAATTGTGATATAGTGATTATACACCGGTCGGCGTATGCCATAGGGTGTATAATTGAAATCAATTGCATCAGTCCCATCAGCGGAAACGATCTTTTTTAGGTACCAGCTCAAATTCATCAGGCCTACATTTTCATTGTTCACACTGATCCCGTTTGTAGACTCCCGATAATTATTGCTGGACATGTCACCATAGTAATATACCGTCCCATCGGTATCCGTGATACGGACCTCAGCATATGTATCCTGACTACCGCTGATCGTGCCACGGGTCAGCTCGATCTTCAGCCCACTATAGGGGATCAACATCGGTTTCTTTACGCCCTTTTCATCTTTCAGAATAAACTGTCCGCTTTTTCCGTTCGGTAGCGAATAATGGAAGATATCATATTCGGTATCGTATTTGGTTAATGGTCCAAGAGGTAGATAGTTTTTAGAAGATTCAACATTAGATGCATACAGCTGCTCATAGGTAGGCTGCAAGGTAGGAGTGATTGCAAAAGGCTTAATGACAGTCCATTCGTCCGGCCTACCTTGAATCGTTCTTGTTACAATCCCAAAATTGAGCAGCCAGCGGCTCCCAAGCATACCATTCACCTCATCGGCCATCCTCCCTGAGGCATGAAAGTTGATACTGACCGGTAGGCTAAGTTTCTTTGTTTTGATCTCATAGATCGGTACATTCATATCCACCATCCCTGTATTGTAATTAACAGGGTAGTCACCATAACGGGCCATCGCCATGGCCTGTGGTGATGGCATTATGTAGGTAGGTAATGAAGGCAACAACGGCGGATAGTCTATTACCGCCCCGTGCCCCGAACTGTTTTTTGGGCTATATGAACAGGATGCTTAACGGGCACTCCAAATCCGGCACAGAGCACATACAAGCAGCAGATCAGCTGGAAAATTCTGAATTTCATATTTCGGTCATTAAAAATAGTTCTACAATTGTTTTTTTCTTCAATCAAGTGTACCAAAAGTCTTACCCAAAAATGGATAAGGCATGAATCCTCCGAGTTTTAAAAACCAATGGAACATTTTTTTGAATGTCAGCCACATAACTACTCTGCACGGGAATTTTCACTGAATCAAACAAATAAATAAAAAACAGGAATTTAATTTTCATTTTTAAAAGGTTAAATATTACTAGATAATATAGCAAAAAATACGTCTCAATTATCAGAAAGATAAAATTAAGAGCTGGCAAAGCCTAATTACTTAATCAAAACAGGTCATATTTATAAGATATGAAAACTGTATTAAATTAGAAAAATAGTATACAGTAACTGTCCTGTGCTATCCTGCGTTATCAGTATATGAATTCGTACTTTATAAGGACCAGATCAATTGATTCTTGTGCTAATAATCGCCTTCTAGAACAACAATCGTTAGGATTAGCGCTCAGAATTCCGGCAAGATGCTTAATAATGAAACTGCTGGCATATCTTGCTAATTTGTTAATAGCTTCTCCAATTTTGATACTTTCTCCTCGAGCTCATTCCGTTTCCTTTCATTTTCGATCAGATGTAAGGTTAATTCTTCCACTTTTTTTAATAATAATAAATTCATTTCTGCCACATCTAAGCCGTCCTTTTTTATTTCTTTTGCAGAAGGAATTTCTGGAAGATGCTTGTGAGTTTTAACATAACTAGCAATGTACTCTAAACTGTTAAGTTCATATTCTGGTTCGAAAACATAATCCGGCACGTTAATATCTGTCTTTATTTTTATTTCTTTTGCTAGAATATTACCTTCTACTGCTAGTTTTGCCATAGGACTCCAGGTTCCGATACCAACATTTCCATCTCTGTTATATTGAACCATAAGTCCGTCATAGGCTTTGGTAGCTTCAGGTTGAATATAGAAGAGCTCTGCAATACCTAACCGATTCTGGATGTCATCGGTATTATAAAACGTAAAACGAATTTTTGATGGAGATACGGATCCAGGAGAAATCCGAGCTATATAATGCCCAGCACTATTATTGCTCACATCAGCAATAGTACGCCATTGATTATAACTACCAAAAGTATCAAAAACTTCTATCTTGAACTTTGTTGGCTTATAGTAACGCGTCGTGAATCCGATCCAAGCACCTTCCTGAGCTTGATATAGTGGTAGATCTTCGATAAGCACTACATAAGGATTTTGTGGATCTATGCCGGTACTTGTATAATTAGGAAAGAACTGGCCATCAAATAAGGGAGGCAAATTCAAATTGGCACTGCCAGACTGCGTCACCTTATAGCGCGTATCAGCAAAGAAAAGAGCATTTTTCTCCAATGAAGAAAAAGACCGGTTGGATGGTGGGACAATAGCTTCCGTTTGCGCAAAAACATGTAATTTCAAACTGATGACAAACAGCAAAACAAAATAGTTTTTTAGATTCATAATAATCTGATTAGAGATATTTATATAACCATTTTTTAACCAAATTCTGAAAGGATCTTCTGGAAAGGCACTTTCTTTAGGTTCAATATTCGTGTTTTAAGGATTTAATTATTTCTTCCTGTTTCTGAACCCGTTTGTTGAGTTCAATCATCTGTAAGGTTATTTCTTCTATTTTCTTCAAAAGGATTTTATTCATTTCGCCCAAGTGTATACCATCAGCTTCTGCCTCGGCAGCCTTAGGCACTCCGGGTAGATGACCATTTGCCTGAATAAACTTTTCTGTTTCGGAGAGTCTTGGTAATTGATAATTGGGTGCAAATACATAATCAGGCCAGTCTGCTGCTGAAGTCGTTACTTTAATTTCTTCAGCGCGGATCTTTCCTTTGACTGATAATTTGTCCTGCGGATTTAACGTACCTATTCCAACATTTCCTTCAACAGCTAACCCTACACCCCATGGCACATCGACATTAGCGGGATAGCCGATGCCAACACCACGGTAGAAATCCATCACATCAATTTTGGGTTGTAGATGTAACGAGGAGTAGTGCTCTCCATATTCAGGCACAGTTAGGTGGCGAGCCAAAATCCAGGCTCTGCGTGTATTCGTACCATTTGCGACACCTATTTCCATAGCATTATTATCAGCCTGAAAAAGCTGCATGACATTTCCCCTAGCGGCTTTGGTTGGATATGCCGCTGTACCGTTTGTCTTAATATGTAAAGGAGACTCAGGAGTGGAAATGCCAATCCCAACATTTCCTCCATTCGGGAATACATTTTGCGCTTGTGTTGCGCAAGAAAATGCAATAGTGGGTATTAAAAGTAAATTTTTGATTCTCATATTATTTATTTTGAGCAGAAATGGTTAGAATTAACTTTTCCAGCTGTGAAACTTTATCTTCTAGTGCAAGCCTCTTTTTCTCATTTTCGATAGCGTGCAGTGTCAGTTCTTCATTTTTCTTAAGCAACTTATTGATCATATCCCCCACCTGTATACCCTTGGATTCTACTTCTTGGGCAGTGGGAATTTCAGGTAGATGTTTATTTGCTTTGAGATAGGTCTCCAATTCAGTCAAACTTGGCAATTTATAATCTTCTTCAAATACATAATCAGGCCAGTTGGAAGTTTCGACTTTCACTTCATGCGCTCTAATTTTCCCATTCACCGACAGTTTTTCTTTAGGAGTAATTGTTCCAATACCAATATTCCCTTCTGGTAAAAAGGCCATAAACGTTTGGTCATATCCCCGGCCAATAAATGAATAAACTGCTTTGCTCACGCCGTTGGTTGTATTGCCGTATGACCCAAATTGTATAAAATTTTCTGCACCTGTTTGATTCGATACACGGTAGCCTCTTGCCCATATTCCATTTCCTCCCGGAAAATTAGCCCGTATGTTGACCCCATAAGCAGGTGCATCTAAACTGAGTTCAATGTTTGGATCGCCTGATTGCGCACATACAAACGTTGGCACAAAAGCCAAGAGTGATGCGATAAACTTTAATTTCATCTTTTTAAATGGTTATGAGCGGCTACGCTCGGTTAATATAATATGACACATTGAATTCTATAGCTTCCGATAGATAAGTTTAATAATCTATCAGAAACTTTAATTTCTTTTTTTCAAGTCATCAATCTGTTTCTGAAGCGATATAACATGCAAAGTCAACTCTTCGTTATTTTTGAGGAGTTTTTTAACCATTTCTCCCAATTGAATACCGTTTAGTTCAACTTCATTAGCCGTTGGCATATCTGGCAGATGCTTGTTGGTTTTGACGAAAGCCTCCAGATCCTTTAAACTATTTAGTTTATAATCTTCTTCAAAAACATAATCGGGCCAATCGCTGGAAGTGGTTGTTACCTTGATTTCCTCAGCTTGTATTTTCCCTTTTACGGAAAGCTTCTGTTGTGGATTGTCTGTGCCTATTCCTATATTACCATTATAGCGAATCCTCAACCGCTCCGATAGCGGGAAATTATCGCCAGGTTCTCCCGTAGATAAGACCAAATCCATTGCCTGAACTAATGCATTATTCTGCCCCCAAGTATTGATCCGTTCAGCGCGAATGCGTGCTCCTATATAGTCAGGTATAACATCTCTCCATGTAGCGAAATCAATGTTATAACCTCCAGATACCCCCATCAAAGGCACGTAAATATTACCTTGGTCATGTCCTGTCCCTATTTTTATGGTGCTCGTCGTGCTATTAGCAGCACTGCCCATATTTAAAGGAGCTGCTGGTTTTTTGCACAAGTTATGCTTATTAAGTCATTACCGAGACCGTCAAAGCCAGATCAAAGGCGAAGAAAATCAATTTTCAATTATTTTTATAAATATGAATACATCTTTCGGTTAATATTTCAGCTTAATATATGGCGAGATAAACTATCGTCATCCATTTCTATTGACCTGGCTAATTTAGTAAAAATTCATAATATGCTTATTTAGTAACGAAATTTATTTTCCAACATTTATTAAGAACAGTAAAACACTAAAAACTACCATCAATACATTTTCACTATTGTCAATTTATATTATGTAGATTTTTATGTAGATTTACAAAACATAGCTAATTAATGTTATATGAAAAGATTTTTAGCCGTATTTTTTTTATTTTCAGGCTGTTTTGTAGCTTGTTCAGAATTTATTGAGTATCCACTGGAAAAGAAAAGTGTCAATCTCATTGCTCCGATGGATAGTCTATCGACACAGGACGAGGTCGTTAGTTTTTTTTGGGAGAGACACGAGGATGCGGACAAATACCGTCTTCAGGTGGCAACACCTAATTTTGAGGCCATACAAAAAATTGTCATTGATACTGTCACAACGGTGGACCACCTTAATCTTACTGTCAAACCGGGCAATTATACTTGGAGGGTCAGACCAGAGAATTCGGGCAGTGTGGGATTGTTTAATTCGCGCCAATTAACCATATTGCCAAGCGCTAAATAGACCTGCAATGAAGAATAAGGCGATGACGTATATCTTGCTTTCTCTGGTCGTCGGACTTTGGGGCTATATTATTTATAGGATTTTCGCTGCTGTCTCCGATGAAGATCAGGCTCCACGTGCTGCCCAGAAAAATTTTGCGCAAAATGTAAGTGACCTGAGTTTCTACAATCAAAAGAAAACAACCGCACTTTTGCTCAACTACCCTGATCCAATGCTTAAGGATGTTGTCCCTGCGGCACTGCCCATTGAACCACCTGTACAGAATCCCGAAAGTTACGTGGCGCCGCCCGTCGAGAATGATCAGCCGGAGCCGCAGATAAATGTACAGTATATGGGCTTTATCGAAAATCTAAATGACAAAAAGCCAACGGCCATTGTCATGATTATGGATCGTCAATATATGATGAATGTCGGTGACGAACAAGGTGAAATAAAATTGACTGGCATACAACAGGGACATATTTCAATCAAAGTAAATGGCAAAAACAAGACGATATTTAAAAATGGTAACTAAACTACTTCCAATTTTCTTTTTTTGGTTCGCCTCGCTCCCTTGCCTAGCGCAGGTAAAGGAACTGGCGATTTTCAAAAGATTTACCATTTTATCTGAAGATGGTGGAAAAGCTATTTTATATGCTGAAAATATCAAAATAAAACCGAATAGTGACAAGACTTATACCTGGTATGAAAGCAATCAGCTCCATAAAACAATGGGTGGATACTCGGGCAAGCTATTAAATGGACAATTTACAGCGTACTTTTCAAATAAAAACCTATCCGAACAGGGGCTCTATGTAAAAGGTCTAAAACAGGGGGTCTGGCGCCAGTGGTATACCAATGGTAACCTTAAAAGCGAATCGCAGTGGATGGCCAACATCGAAGAAGGGCCTTTTGTACGTTACAACGAACAGGGGGATTGGATACAGCGCGGCTATCTAAAGGATGGAAAATTGCATGGCGCCATCGAAAATCGGGCGAAAGACAGCAGCAGTTATCAATATTTTGACCAGGGTCAGGAAATATCAAAAGAGGTCTATCAGGGCAATAATATTTTTCGAAAAACTGGTAAATTGATCGGCGACCAGATCAATAAATGGTTTAAAAAGAAGGATAACAGCCCCCAAGCAGTTGCTCCTTAAATTCCAAGAATCATGCTCAAAGCGGCAGCATTATATCTGGTATTGGTTATCTCTCTTATCGTATCGGTAATATTGGGAAGCTTGATCTATCTGGCTTTTTTTTATCGTGATCAGGATGCAAGGTTCACCCGAAAGGAAAAAATCCGCCAGCAGGTTGAAGCAGGATTTAGCTTGGTCACTTCCCGCGGCTTCCCTTATGTAATGGACAGTACTCTGACCAATGTGTTGCAACAGGGAGATTCTGTCTATATATCCAAATATCAGTGGGGGCTGTACGATATTGCTGTGGTACGCGCGCACATGCAACAGGATTCCATGCTGAAAAATGCGCTCTTGGGTGCTGTAGTCACAGATTCTACGGTACTTTACATTACGGATGAGGATAGACCGGTATCTGTTAGCGGTGAAACAGTAATCAAGGGTGTTGCTTTCTTACCCAAATCTGGTGTCCGTCCCTCCTACGTAGATGGCGAGTACTTCAAAGGAAATGAAAAAATTGTTGAAGGAAAAAGTAAAGATAGTGAGCGTCAAATGCAAGCTCTTAATAGCCCTCGCTTAAATTACCTTCAAGAGCTTACAAAACGAGACAGCACGGTTGAAACATTGCTGCCGACAGGAGCTACAACAAAAAATCCGTTTTATCACAAAACAGCTAAATATAGGTTGATCGCTGGCCAGTCACAGCTTAATGACAGCCTCTTGGGAAATATTCAGTTGGTCTCAGATACCACAATCATTATACCGGCGGGTGTGGTCTTACAAGATGTGGTTGTAGTAGCCCCATGTATCCGCATTGAAAAAGGATTTAGTGGTGCTGCTCAGTTCTTTGCCACAGATTCGCTAATCTTGGAAGATGATGTTACGTTACAATACCCATCCACTGCAGCTGTCATAGGTAAGGAAGGTAAAAAAATCAACATCCGTGTCGGCAACAATTGTAAAATAATGGGCACAGTGTTATTATACGAACCAAAACGTTCGGATATGCCTGCTTCCGCAAGTTTTGGAAAAGATTGCCTGATCCAGGGTGATCTTATTGTCTACGGCCTGCTGGATTATAGCAAAGGAATGCAGGTACATGGCTACACGACATGCTACCGCTTTTTATATAAAAGTCCCTCATCCATGTATGAGAACTTTTTGGTGAATATCAAATTTGACCATAGTAAATTGTCTCCGCATTTTTTACGTTCATTTTTAACGATTCCGGATCCAAAAAAACAGATTAATAAACCGCTAAAATGGTATTCGTATGGGGGTTAGAACGGTTCAGCTCAAAGCTTCATCTCTCGTAGAAACGTTGGTTTCGATGATTATCATCTTGATTGTCTTTGGAATAGGTCTATTAATCTTTGTCAATATCACCAAAGCTTCAAGGAGCGAAACGCGCAAGAATACAGACGAAATGATGGCTGCCTGGAGCCATGAACTCGAGTCCACAGGTTTCGAAGGAGATTCGACTGGAGAAAGATTTCAGGACAGCATACAGCTAACATACGAGGTTGCTACCGTTGGAGCGTACCCTGACCGGCTACGGCTGGTCATTTATTCCATGCATCCGCAAGATAAAAAAATAACGGACAGTCTTGTACGCTATATTCCGGGCAAAACAGAAGAAGGAGGCCAGCCATGAAAAATCCAAAATTAAAAGCTTTTACATTGATGGAGATGACTATTGCGATGCTCATTTCGGCGATCAGCATTGGGATGGCATTCTATATGTTTCAATATTTCCAGCAGTTGTTTCTACAGCAGCAAAAGCAGCGGCAGGAACGCTTTTCCTATAGCCTATTTAAGCATCTGATGCAGCAGGATATTGATCGCGCTGTATGGCTAAGGATGACAACAAATGGTTTGGTCTGTGTCGGAGAAAGGGGTAATATCAGTTATCAGTTTGACCCTGCTTATATCATAAGGAGCCAAAACGACGATCATAGGGATACCTTTCTGATTCGGACAATTACCTATGATACTGCTCCACAGCTCAGCAATCTTCCATCACCGGAGCTGACAGATCATCTGAGTCTAGAGGTTAAATTTGAGAATAAAGAGCACAGGTTTAATTTCCATAAAATATACGCCGCGCAGCAGTTAATGCAGCCGGAGCTATTCAGTATTAATTAAATACCTTTTCCTATGCCTTCAATTGATATATCAAAATATAAGAAAAAAAACGAAGTTCCCGGGCCGCAGCCCAGTAAGGAGGAATCGGGTGGTTTAATTGCTTTTCTGAGCAGGGATATCAGTTTCGGGAGTACGCAGCTTCCGGACAAGAAGAAAGAGGAATTTTATGTGGAATTCAGCACCTTACTGCTATCAGGTGTCGATCTCAAAACGGCTTTTGACTTAGTGCTCTTAGATCAAAAAAATAGCAAGGACAACAAGCTTTTTCAGGAGATCAAGGGAAATGTGCTTGTGGGCGACAGCCTTTCTGATGCCATTCGGAAAAGCGATAAGTTCAGCAATTACGAATTTTTCAGTTTACGTATCGGCGAAGAAACGGGCAAACTTGGTGAAGTGATGAAAGAGCTCGCCCTCTTTTATAAGAGCAAGATCAGCCAGCGGCGCAAGATTATCTCGGCGCTCACCTATCCTGTTATTGTATTGAGCACCTCTGTTGGGGCCATACTGTTTATGCTCAAATTTGTGGTGCCGATGTTCTCGGATATCTTTACACGTTTTGGGGGTGAACTACCTGCTATTACGGCTTTCATTTTAAAGGTATCCAAATTTATGGACAGGACATTTTGGTGGGCTGTCCTGGCGATCCTCATTTTCGTTGTTTTTATCCGTGTTAATCGCAAGCAGCTCTGGTGGCGCAAATGGTCTTCAAAAATTATGTTAAAGTTGCCATTATTTGGCGATATTATCCGTAAGGTGCATCTGGCCCGTTTTGCCAATACCATGCGCCTTTTGGTCAGCACCAATACCCCCTTGCTGCAGTCTATTCAACTGGTCCAGCAGATGACTGATTTCTATCCCATTGCCCATTCATTGGAAGGAGCAGAAAGGGAAATTCTACAGGGGGAATCGTTACATGCCGCCCTTGCAAAATATCCATTTTATCCAGCCAAAACAGTACAGTTGATCCGCGTAGGTGAAGAGGTCAACCGCCTGGATTTTTTCTTTGAAAAGATCGCCACACAACTTACGGAAGAAGTTGAATATAAAACCTCTACCCTATCCAGCCTCCTCGAACCTTTTATTATCATCTTTCTGGGGCTGGTCGTAGGATTAATTTTGATTGCCATGTATTTGCCCATGTTCCAGATGAGCAATAGTTTTTAACCTCAATAATATATTTTATGAACAAGTTGATTTTATTTTTTGTCCTGCTTTGGTTTGGATATGGTTTTAAAGCCAACGCGCAGAGTGCCAATGATTATTTCCAGACGGCTGTAACCTTTCCCGCAGATTTTAAAGTGGGTGATTTTATTGAATTTGCATCAGCAAAGCCTACTGCTGTCGGAGCCTCAGGTTACTATGAGGTGTCTATCGCCTATACACGTGGTAATATTGCTGCTGCTGCAACGCATATAGCATCTTCGACACACTCCAATCCTGCTAGATGGCTAGAAGCTGGCCGAATAAATAATAATGTATATACGAGTGGGGGTATAAATTTTACAATAGATCACAATCCAGGAACAAAAGGTTTTAGAATAAGGGCAATTAACACCTTAGGTATAAGTACGCCTTTGCTTGTAGATGTAAAAATTCGATCTATTAATTTCAACACGAACTATACCAGCTCCCTGACAACCGGCACCGAAACAAACGCAATTGGTCTTTTACCAATGACTTACGATTGGAGTTTAATTGTGGGTAATACCGCTACAGCAAATCCAGGAATATTAGCAATCAAAGCCGCCCCTAATGGAAATGTGGGTATCGGAACGGCCAATCCCCAGGACAAACTTTCTGTCAATGGTAAGATTCGCGCGCATGAGATCAGAGTAACGACAAACGCTGCCGACTGGCCTGATTATGTATTTGAAGAGAATCATCCACTAATGCCTTTGGAAGAACTTGAAAGTTTTGTAAAAAATAATAAACATCTACCCAGCATTGTTCCTGCAAAAACTGCTGCCGAGAATGGCGTCGCACTAGGTGAGCTCAACCGTCAACTCCTTCAAAAAATCGAAGAAATGACCCTATATCTCATTCAGCAGAACAAAGAAATTAAGCAGTTAAAAGAGGATGTTATTGCTTTAAAAGAAACCAAATAATAAATTGATAAGCTAAATTATCAATATCAAAAAGCCTATTTATAATTAATTCACAAAATACTCCATACTATTCAGTATATCTCAAAGAGTCGAAATTGATTATAATTTCGACTCTTTTTTAGGACTCTACACGATTCTATCTAGGCGTATTTTAATCGAACTTGAGACCACATTTTTCCAGCTTTAATATCCATCACCTCCTTTAAAATTCTAGTTCCTATTGTCATACGCTATCGGGTCAATACTCGTAAATCTGCCAATCTCTGCATCATAAATCCTCGCCCCGTAGTCGTGCTTATTATTTCAATTACCCTGTTTCCTCTATACCATCATTCACATACTCTATTATCTAAGCTATGGAGATTTCCCAAACTATCAGTATAAAGTTTTAGTGAAGCAGGAGTAGCATCATAAACTGTACTATTAGTGAAAATATAATTACTATTCGGTTTTAAAGAAAAAATTGATTTTTCAGATTCAGGATACACCTCTACTAAATCATTATTTAAACCAATGTTTTCAAGATCCACAGTTTTTTGATGTTTTATCCTACCCTTCAAATGAAAAAAATAGATGGCATCATCATCTTCGATGTTAAAACGTACAATGTCTCCTTCTTTTGATATTATTTTTTTTTCATTCAGATTAATGCAAATATTATTTCCAGCGCATGCTGTAATAATAAAAATAATTATCAAAAAAAAAGGAATAAATAAATCATTTTTTATTTTTCTCATTTCCAACATTTTTATTTGAGCTATTATAATAATTTATCCACCTTTGGAGTATATCAATTTTCTTATCTTCTGATAATCCGCCGCTTAAAAGATCAGTAATTCCATTTTTTCCTATGTTTTCATTAACAAACCTATCGAATTTAAGAAAATTTACTGCACCTTTATCTGCTTCTTTCTCATATTCAGCATTATCATGTCCATCATTCGAAGAAAATCCATTTTCTATAAATGAACTGGTATATTGTTTAGCGAATTCTCCGAAATAAGAAATCAAACCATCATGCTTTTCCACTTGGGGTAAATGTCCTACTTCATGAGATGATAGATACAACCATTTATCCAAGATCTTTCCCGTAGCCATTATTATTATATTTATTTATCGTTACTTTCCAGCCTTTCTAAACGTCTCATTACTTCTACCAGACTCCTATTCTGTTTATCCAGTTGTTTATCTTTTTCAATCAAATGTAGGGTAAGTTCTTCAACTTTTTTGAGCAGCGCTAGGTTCATTGCAGTCAAATCAACGCCGTCTTTCTGCATATCAGTTGCCGAAGGGATTTCTGGCAAGTGTCGATGTTTTTTTACATAGTCTTCAATACTGGATAGGGAGGGCAACTCATAATTAGGATCAAAAACATAGTCAGGAACAGAGATATCGGTTTTTATTTTTATCTCTTTGGCAAGAATATTACCATTCACAGCTAGACGAGCTAAAGGATTTGTTACGCCGACTCCAACATTGCCATTAGCTAAAATATGTAGGCCTAACTGGCTATCCCACGGAGATTGGGCATGAAATCCCATATAAAACCTTGTCGGAAGAGCAGCTGCCCCCAACATACCCATTCCAAAAAAATGGGTTGACAAATCTGAATTATAAAAACGCATCCCCCTGGCCCAACCACCGGTAGTCACTGGAGCTGCAAAGTCTATTGCTCCACCATCAATTTTAACATTAGTTCCTTTTGCTGTTGGATAAATGTTTTGAGACCTAACTTCCCCTATATTTAACAGACATGTAAAAAAAGTTGAAAATGCAAAAATTGCATAAAATCTATTTGTTTTCATAATCAGTCTTTTTTATTTTCTTCCTTTTTATTCATTCTTCTCTCTAAAGCCTCAATTCGTTTATCTTTATCGATCATATGGAGCGTCAGTTCTTCAATCTTCTGCATCAAGATCTTATTCATTTCTCCAAGTGACAATCCGTTTGCTTCAATTTCCGCAGCTTTAGGAACACCGGGAAGATGCTTATTTTCTTCAATAAATCTAGCAGTTTCTTTGAGAGAAGGCAATTGGTACCCATCCGCGAAAACATAATCTGGCCAGTCGGCAGCTGTTGTTGTCACTTTAATTTCTTTGGCCTGAATATTTCCGTTAACAGAAAGTAACTCTTTGGGCGAATCTGTCGCAATACCTACTTTACCATCCATATAGTAGAGATTCGCTCCATAGCGCTGCCATTGAAAAGATGAGCCGAATAGGTAGGGCACAACATTTCCGTTACCTGTATCGTAAAACTCGACAAAGACTTTGACAGCATACAAGTTAGCATGATTCGTAAACACCTTTACTACATTATTCTCCACTTCCAACATTGGGTGGTTTGAGCTCAGTCCTGCAGCTGTTACCAACCGTATTTTCCAAGTACTAGTTGGAGCGTCATACCACACCAGATATTCCACACCTGTTTTTGTTCCGGTAGTAACCACGGACATCTTTACACGATAAAGCCCTCCTATTTTTAAAGGTTGATTACCCGCATCAGTTAATTCGACTTTAGTCGTGAGGTTTACACTAACTTGTTTGATAAATGTAGCTGTCTGCGCCATCGCTTGTGAGATGCCGAGGATGCATATCATCGTTAAGAGAAACTGAAATAATTCTTTTCTTTTCATAAGATGTCGTGTTTATAAAATGTTTTGAATATGGCTTATTATCTACTGTGCGTTATTTGCACTGGCTAATTTAATTGTTTAAATAAATTTAATACAAATATTTCAATTCATTCAATAAAAGTGATAATAGAAAATTACTTCATTTCTATCATTTTCTTAATCTGTCTCTCCAGATGTTCTAAACGTTCCTCTTGGTGTTCAATCTTTTTCTCTTTTTCGATTAGATGTAAGGTCAATTCTTCGATCTTCTGCATCATAATTTTATTCATTTCCCCTAAGGCCAATCCATTTTCTTCAATCTCCACAGCTTTGGGAACCCCAGGAAGATGTTTATTTTTTTCGATAAATAATGCCGTTTCCTTAAGGTTAGGCAATTGATATCGATCTGCGAAAACATAATCCGGCCAATTACTCGTCTCCACCTTTATTTCTTGCGCGCGGATCTTGCCATTTACTGACAGCGCTTCTTTAGGTTTAGATGTGCCTATGCCTACAAACCCGCCAATATCATTGAGGATCAAATTTCCTGCATCATCTGGTACCTGATACGCAACACTTCTGATATAAAAATCACCGGTCGGCGTTGTATGTTCTAAAACCTGTATTCCGGATGAGCCACGAAAAACGACGTTGCCGATACCCACGGATCCTGTCCGACTGATAGTTGAGGTTGTGTTAACAGTTCCAGTAAAAAACTGTTGCGCTTTACTCTTGTTAAAGCCCATCAAAGTAAGAATAAAAAATACGGGCAAAAATTTAGTCTTTTTCATTGATTTGTTTTTTTAGGTTTAACAATTCATCTTTTATAATTGACATCTCGTTATCCTTATGAATCAAATGCAAGGTAAGTTCCTCCACCTTCTGCATTAAAACCCTATTCATTTCACCTAATGAAAGTCCATTCTCTTCGATGTCAGCGGCTTTTGGAACTCCCGGTAAGTGTTTGTTTTTTTCGATAAACTTTGCCGTTTCTTTGAGGCTAGGCAATTGATATCCATCTGCGAAAACATAATCCGGCCAATTACTCGTCTCAACCTTCACCTCCTGTGCTCGAATCTTACCGTTAACAGATAGCGTCTCTTTGGGTGCCGTAGTACCTATCCCGACACGTCCATTATGCGCTACATATAGATGATCTCCAATATTCAATCGCCCTCCTTTAGCTTCTGCCCTAATGGTACCACTGCCATTGGGCAACACCCCCGTATAGAGTTTCGCCACATTCCAACCATAAGTATCACTTAGCAGCTGTAAACCTGCTATAGCTGTTGTAAAGTTAACCTCAATAAATGTAGTGTCCTGATCATAAGTAAGCCTGGTCCCGTTCCAATAGCCAGCACCACCATTTGTTTTGAGCGTTAGACCACCTGTGTTCAGCCAGTCTTTAAACCACTCGATATCAAGATAATTAGGCGCTTGGCTTCCACCAGAAGTAAAGATACTGATCTTCCCAAATCCTCTCCCACCGGTGTTATTCACATAAGCAACACGTTTCCATCCAGCTGCGTCGACCTTGGCAGTAACAGGTGTTTGAGCTCGAAGGTTTATAGAACTTAACAGAACGACTAAAAGCAATAAGAATTTTTGCTTATTGAAATAATAAATGGCTTTCATAATTTATATAGTTAAGTAAACAACAATGTTTTTTTTTAACGTCCACCAAACTTCACCTTAAACCCCACTTCGCCCTCAATCACCTTGCGCTCACTTGTGGAAGCGCGTTTGCTATCAAACTTTAAGGTGACGGTACTTAGATAACCCAAGGTATTGATCTTTTCCAATGCTGCAACTGATTCGACGATCGCCTTGTAGTCTCCCTTAACGGTCAGATTCTTTGACTTAATTTTACTGGTATCAGCTTGTGTCGCATTTTTAGTAGTATTATTAAAATACACCTGAATACGGGGCGAATTGACTGCGCGACTTGCCTCCGATAGGAAATTATCATTCCACACAGCGGAATCGCTCTGATAAACTTTACTTAAGCTATCCAACACTTTACTTTTACGTTCGAAGTCGTACTGGGTACTATTGCTAATATCCTTGCCTATCAGCTGATTTAGTCTACGGTTTTCCCGATAGGCGTCATAGGTCTTTTGGAAAGCCAAAAACCAGGCAAGAACCAGTACAACACCAGCACCGGCAAACAGCAGCTTATTGCGTTTTTTGTAATCAATTTCCTTCCACCTGATCATTGTAAGTTATCTTTATCGTAAAGGCATCGAGCGTATCATCCTGTTGCTTGTTGCCATATTCTTCAATGCTGACTTTGGTAATCCAGGGATTATTTTTTAGTTCACGCAACCATAAATTGAGCATTTCCAGTGTCGGACTATTCCCCTTGACAACAAGCTGATCGGCTTGCTGTATAACGGTATTGCCCAATCCCTTTGACTGTGGGTTGACCTGGATCTGCGACAGTGTTATCTGTGCATAATGCCGTATGGTATAACCGATCTGGTCCAGAAGCCAAGCTTTCGAAACCCCACCATTCCAGCCCAGCTCTGCCAATAAGTTTTCGTTTTCTTTTATTCCGGCTTCTAATTTGTCCAAATCTTTTACTGTACTCTGCTGCGTGCTTACCTTTCCCGCAAGAGCTTGATTTTCCTGATAGTAATGACTGAATAAAAACGTATTGATTAAAAGCAATAGAAAAAGTAATCCCGTTAGGGCTACTAAATTTATCTTAAATTGCTGTTTTTCAAGCCAGATCTGCCGTTGCTCTTCTACTGCTGCAACGTGAATGGAGTAATCACTTACGTAGTCCAGCATCAAGGTCGAAAATGCAGCGGCATACGGAAGCAGATATTGCTGCTTGATCGGGTGATCGCCTATTTTTAACGCAAATCGGTTTTCAAATTCGTCTCCTGAACGATATTGCAGCCATTTTTTATTTTCCGGATGGATATGAATAGCATGCCTATCGAAGCTATACTCGCTGCCATAGCTATTGAGCTGCCCGAGAATATTGTCAAGCAGGAATGGACCAATAAAAACCTTTATGACCTCATACCCTGCCGCGGTAAAACGGTCTAAAATTTCTGTGATATAGTCCCTGCGCACAAAAGCAATCCAACTTTTCTCTTCGCCCGACATCTGTACCGTATAAAATCGGCTAATATCATAGCTCGGAAAAACTGACTTTAGCTGATCCTCATCGAGTCCGATTGCCAAACTTTCTTTTATTAAAATCTGTCTGGATTCCAGGTGCAAAGCAACAGGAATGGATTTGTGCTTAGCATTCGCCAGCAGTTCCCAATCGTTAACTTCCCAAGTCTCCTCAATCTCCAGCTGTTCTTTGTCCAAGTGGACCATACAGCAACAAAAAGACAGATGCTCTCCCTCCTGCCGTAGTGAAATGCCAATGCAGTCATTCAGTCGATATTTTTCCTTGATCCTTGCCAGCATCGCTTAATACAAGATTGTCGGTTTGATAAATACCACAGATACCACCTTTTGTGTGGTTTTTTCCCGGCTACTGAATAACCATTTTAATATAGGTATGCGGGACAATAAGGGTAATCCTCGGCCGCTGTTGCCATTTTCTGTACGTTCCATTCCTCCTAGTACGATCATATCTTCGTTGCGTGCCCGGATAATGGACTCAAACCTGCTGTTGGAGGTTGGTGGCGGTTCATTTTTAGCAACAGTTCCGATAAAATCAGAAATATTGACAGAGATCTTCATCGTGATCTGATCGTCACCGGAAACAACTGGGGTGACATCAATCTTTAGGTTTGCTTCTACTTCATTATACTGCTTTGTAAAGACATTTGTATTATTCGTTCCCCCCGGAAAGACATTTTGAGTTTCTATCAAATAATAACGTTTACTGCCTATGCTCAATGTTGCTTTATGCCCATTCAGTGTAGAAAGCTTTGGCACTGACCTAACCTCAACATTTTTATTTTCTTCCAATGCCTGCAGGCGTACATAAAAGTTGGGGGTCACCCGGCCGAGATTAAATGAATTATTCTTTCCTAATTGCGACAGAAAACGATTAATAGAACCTGAACCAAATGTAAAGCCATCGGAAAGACTACCGCCTACCTTCGGCGAGATCGAATCTACGCCCATTTTTATCCCTGTTTTTATTGTATTGCCTTTCTGAATATCCAATAATGTCACTTCTATTAGTACCAGGGGCACCAGTTTGTCCAACTGTTTGACATAAGTCTCGATTTCCCGAATCTGCGGTCCGGATCCCGAAAGTAGTAACATATTCTGCTCTTTAAATTCCTTGATCTCGACATCTTTACGCCAGTCCATCGGTATCATCATCATAATGGTGTCAATGGAGCGGTGCTGCAGGTGTATAATGCGGTTGTCACGTAAGCCTTCATTACGACGGTTACCGATCAGATAGGTCTCCTTCTCCATCCGAAAGGTGTATTGCGTGCCTCGAAAAATTGATGTCAAGAAATCCTCAAAGGAAATATCTTTGACACTTGTGGTAATATTACCATCAATCTGGCTGTAAATAAAATAATTGACACCAGATTCTTCAGATGCACGTTTGATCAACTCAATAATTGGTGTATTGCTTGCCTGAATCGTAAACAGCTTTCCCTTGCCTTGTTCTGTCTTTCCATACAAGGCATAATTCCCGGGTTGTCCTCCTCCCATTCCTTGATTCATTGCACCAGCAGCAGGATTGTTTATATTATCAGGCCGAAAACGGACATCCGTCAGGCTGTCGGCATTGATAAATAATTCCTCGCCGGGTATCAGCGATTCGAAGACATATACATTATCATTCGTTTTTCTATACTTCAGCCCATTGACGTAAGCGAGTTTTTCAAGCGAAGTTTCAAAGGGTGCCTCCGCCATATAACCCGTCACCGCTTTCTGCAGCAATGGCGTAGGTACAATCAGGTTTTTACCGGACAATGAGCTGATCTTTTGCGCGACCCGACCCAAAGAATCTTGCTGCAGTTCGTAACTCAGTCCATCGGTATTCACATTATACTGTACTTTTATATCTTTTACCACTGGCATCATCCGGGGCTCCGGTATTTTCTTAATATTCATAATGGAACCGATCACATCGATATCCAGATGGTATGTTTTAGCAAGAAACAGGAGTACGTTTTTGGCTGTTTCGCCCGTAAAATTATTGACAATGGAAAAATTCAATGTCGGATCCACGTTGATATTAAGATCATTCGACTGGGCCAAAGCCCTTAAAAATTCCTGGGCTGAAACGCCGGAAACAGAAAGTTTCACTTTTTTTTCCAGTCCCGGCACGGTACCAGCGAGCGCATTCAGGCGCTGCTCAACCCGGGCATAATTTTCGGTCGTTTCTTGCGCAACAGCCCCCATGCCAAAGCATAGTAAAAATAATATGGTTATATATATAGTTCTCAAGCTCATTATCAATAATTGAATAGTAATGGATAAATTTCCTCTATTGTTGTTTCCCCGTTAGCAAATAGCTCAAAGGCATTTTCACCCAGGGTTTTAATCTTACGTTCTCTTAAAAGTTCATCCACGCGCATATTTCCTTTTTTTATTTCATCGACCAACCCCTGATCCATCGGAATAATTTCATACACTGCCTTTCGGCCTTTAAATCCGGTAAAATAGCATGACGCACAGCCAACGGCCACGGCATGCCGCTCCACTGGGAAATAAGGCTTAAATTGCCTTGGGTATAACGATGCTGTCATTTGTTTCTCCCGTTTGCATTTGGGACATAATGTACGTACCAGACGCTGTGCAACGGAAGTATTTAGCGTATTGGCAATCAAAAAATTAGGTATCCCCATATCAACCAGACGCGATACCGTTCCCCAAGCAGAGTTGGTATGTATAGTCGATAGTACCAAGTGGCCTGTAAGGGCTGCCCGTATGGCCATATTTGCCGTATCGGGATCCCGGATCTCTCCTACCATAATGATATCGGGATCCTGACGCAGAAATGTACGCAGGGCAGCACCAAAGGTCAATCCGATATTTTCTTTGAGCTGCACTTGATTAATCCCTTCCAATGTATACTCAATCGGATCTTCGATAGTAAGTATATTATTGGTCGTTTTGTTCAGATATTTGAGCGTAGCGTACAGCGTTGTTGTCTTTCCTGACCCTGTGGGTCCACTGATAAGCAGAATTCCATTGGGTTTCTTTACTCCGTGAAGATAATTTTCGTAATCTTCTGTCGACATCCCCAATTTGTCCAATTGGATATTAGTCGCATTGTTATTGAGCAAACGTAATACAACTTTCTCGCCGTGGAGCGTGGGCAATACGGATACCCGTATATCAAATTGATCTTGGTTTCGCCTGTAATGGATACGTCCATCCTGCGGCAGGCGCTTCTCGGCAATATCGAGATTGGACATGATCTTGATTTTATTGATCAGGGCGGGATAGTCTTCTCGCTGCAGGACATAACGCTCCACCATCATCCCATCAATTCGGACACGCACACGGCATCGGTTTTCATACGTCTCAATATGAATATCACTGCTCTTCAGCTGTTTGGCCTCATAGATGAGATTGTCCAAAAAATCGGCATTGAATACTAGATTCTTGACGGTTTCATTGCCTTCACTTGATTTTTCGCCGAAATAGTATTTGTTCAGCCATTCTTCTATCTGACCGGAAGGCACAGTTTCCAGTGCGATATGCTCATCAAAAAGAATCGCCAACTCATTCTGCAACGCTGGCAGGTTATTGGACTCATCAGAATAAAAGAAGATCTTACCTTCATACCGATCATAAGGGATAATACGATAATGCCATGCGATATCTCTGGAAATCGCATGCAATGTCTCTGCTGAAAAATTAGTTGTTACCCCCACACAAATACGATGTTAATAATTGTATATACTTTTCTTTCAATTTTAGGAAAACAGCTTTTGAAACGTCTGTTCCCATATTATACATCCCGTTCTTTCGACAATAAAGTACCCCATAAAAAGAAGGGCCTGGCAGCCAGCCAACGGTATTCCCTTATCAGGGTTGCGCCAATTCTTTCGGATCAATGTCACCAACAGTACCAAAAATAAACTACTCGCATAAAATATGAAAAAGCTCAAAAATGGCATATATAAGGTCAGGCAACCTAAGAAAGCGATATCACCCCAACCAAGCTTGCGATCCATTATCTGTTCCCATCTGCCCGTTTTGATCCGAAAATAAACTAAGATCACTCCTAACTGAAGAACCAAAAACAGAATATTGGCCAGCATCTGCGGATACTTGTCCTCCCAAAATCCCACCGAGAGATTCAACCCGAGTAACAACAGCGCTAAAACAATAAATAATACCACATTTACAGCGCGCTGTTTAAAATCCTGATAGGCGACGTACAACAGGCTTATGCAGATGGCGATATCCCACCACATCCTAATCCGCCGTTACTTCCTTTAAATTTTTATCCTGGTCAATTTCCCATACATTGAAGGTACCATCCCCATCAAAATCGACAACAGCTGTCGCACGACCCAAAAATGTATTTTGATCTGCGCGGACAATTTCGACTCTGTAATTGGCTTTACCATCCTTTCCGTCAGTGCTCAGTTTTTCCTGAACAAAACCTATTTCATCCAGATTACCACTGTACTTGGACTTTTCAAAGAAATAGTTTTTTTGTAATGTCTGTAAATGCTGGAGCTGCACTTTAGCTTCCGTACTTTTTGCCTTGGTAATCAAAGGCATCAGGTTTGGCAGTGCTAATAACACCAGAATACCAATAATCACCATGACGACCAAAATTTCGGTCAGGCTATACGCCTTTAATCGTTTTTTTAAAAATCTTTTCATAACACTTTTCAACCCCAATCCATTTAGGTAGTGCTAATATAAATATTTTCGTTTAACTCTTATAATTAAATCAAAATGATTGGAGACTTTGTGTTTATATGCGATTGTACTTAATATTTTCGACGCTCCCGCCCGATTCGGCAGACAACTTTGCCATGTCCTATTTTCGCTAAAAACATTTTATACATCATTCACAGTCAATTTATCTGCTTACCAAAGATGCATCCGAACCAGAAAACCAAACAAACAGAACAATCAGCCATTGAATAGCGATACAGATCCAAAAAGGTCTATTGTCAGCCTCTGTCAGCATTTCCAATACAGCAATAAATTTGGACTTCACAATATCATAAAAGTTATTATTATTGTCGAGATCTAAGCTGTCAAAGCTTATCTTGTTCAAGCCAAACACCACAATGCGCTTGATCCATGGATTTTCAATCTTTGTATTTTTCACTTCGTTGATCAACTTGAGTTTCGCAAAAGTATAATCACCCGCATTTTGAACGAGGTCAGGCTGGTTGGATTGAAAAACCAATAGTACTTTGTCCAATGCTGGTATGATAAGATCATCCTGTCTTTCCTCCACTACCTTACCGGCCACCGTCGAGAAAACATATTTATTGCTAAATAAGAAAAGAAGTATCGGTAAAAGGATCAATCCGGTCAACCAGAGGAATTTTCCAACGGTCTGTACGGAGCCGTTCATTGAAAAGAAGGCACCATCTGCATTGCTTCTGAGCAGTAGGTATCCGACTATGAGGTACAATACTGTTGACAGAATAGCTAACAAATAGCACTTAAATAAGGTTTTTGTTGCCAGAACAGTTAACTTTTTAATATAAGATAAATTTGCATTCATAATATTATCGTATAATTTATCGCTCTAAATTAAAACTAATCTCTTCAAATCTCTTATTGAATTCCAATTCGCCCATGACTATTTTAAATTCGTTGAAGTTTAACTTCTATTCGTATTTCGGCGACCTATTTCCAAGTTAAACCTATGCAATAGCATTGTTATTGATTTTATAATTGACAAATAACTCCCATATATCACATAAAAAAATAAAAAAAACTTGCGTAGTTAAATAGCGACACATATATTTGTAGCTAAATAACTTCATAATGAATTTAAGACGAGATGTTTTCCAAGCCATTGCGGACCCAACGAGAAGGGCAATACTTCTTCTTTTGGCTTCGCAATCAATGACGGCAGGGGCTATTGCCGCAAACTTTGATACCGCAAGACCGACTGTGTCCAAGCACTTGCAGATACTCAGTGAATGTGAACTGCTTAAATCTGAACAAAATGGCCGTGAAATTTACTACCAGCTCAACGCACCTAAAATGAAAGAAATAGCAGATTTTATAGAGCCGTTCCGTAGCATGTGGGATGACCGTTTTAATAAATTGGAAGAAATTATGAAAAACTATAAAGACAAATAAAATGGAAAAGAAAACAAAAATCCATGCCGAAGATGGTAAACAGGAAATTTTGATTACCAGAGAATTTGACTTACCCCTTCATTTGCTATTCAAAGCTTATGAAGAAGCTGAAATCTTCGAGCAATGGATGGGGACCAAGGTGTCAAAATGGGAGAATAAACGACATGGCTCTTTTGCTTTTGAAACCTTCCACAACAATATGGTCGCCTTCAAAGCCAACGGAACGATACACGAATTTATACCCAACGAGAAAATCACTAGAACTTTTGAAATGGAAGGTACTCCCTTCCCCGTCCAATTAGAATACCTAAACTTCGAAAAGATAACCGACACGAGCAGCAAACTGATCATGCATATTGTCTTTCAATCCATTGAGTTTCGTGACCAGCTCCTCCGGATGCCTTTCGCTCAGGGTATCAATATGGCGCATAACAGACTTCAGGATATGGTGTCCAAACTCGCATAAACCTAAAATTTTCACTAAACCAAAGCAACAAAATGAACCTAAAAGCAGCACATTTCTTCGAAAATGCCTCGAGATGGAACGAAGAATTTAATTTATTACGGAAAATTGTCACCGAAAACAAGGCTCTCGTGGAAGATTACAAATGGATGCACCCTTGCTATACCTTTGAGGGGAAGAATGTTGTCCTGATCCATGGATTTAAAGATTACTGCGCCTTATTATTTCACAAAGGCGTGCTGCTAAAAGATCCAAAACAACTATTAATTCAACAAACTGAAAACGTGCAGTCCGGCAGACAGTTGAGATTTACCAGTATTGAACAAATTATAAACCTGAGCGAGACAATAGCTGATTATATCCAAGAGGCCATAACCGTTGAAAAATCCGGAGCAAAAGTCATTATGCGAAAGACTGAAGATTATCCGATTCCAGACGAATTCGCAAGAGCCTTAAATGAGGATAAAGAACTTAAAGCTGCTTTTTCATCTTTAACCCCGGGCCGTCAGAAAGGATATTTATTTTATTTCAATCAGGCAAAACAAGCAAAAACACGTGAATCAAGAATCGAAAAGTACTATCAACACATTTTGGATGGAAAAGGTATAGACGATTAAAAATGCCATACGCTGGGCAAGCAATGTAATATTACAGCTGACTGCATAGGTTCTGTCCAGAAAGATAGGCTCAACATGGGAAGTGAACTTATGGTGATTGTAGCATATAATATGAGCAAAATTTGATAACTTTGATCTGCGTTGTGAAACAGCGTCTAAACCACTATGCGTGCTATCGGTACATCCCGTACGACTGCATTAAAACACTTAATTTTACACAAGGAGCGTAACATGAATAAAAAAATTTTCCTGTTCATCTGTGGCCTACTGCCATTCCTGACACAGGCCCAGCAACAAATCAATAGCAAAACACGTCCAAATATTGTCTTTATACTGACCGACGACTTCACGGCGCAAGCATGGGGTGTTTATGGCGGAATTTTAAAAGATATTGTAAAAAATCCAAATATCGAAAGCCTTGCCAGACAGGGTGCGATACTGAACAATGCTTTCTGTACAAACTCCATTTGCACGCCGAGCCGGGCAGCTATTCTTACCGGACAGTACAGCAACAAAAACAAGGTATATACCCTTGATGATGCATTAGACCCTAATAAAGAAAATATCGCCAAAGACTTGCAACATGCAGGTTATCAAACGGCTGTTTTTGGAAAATGGCATCTCAAAAACAGACCGTCGGGATTTGATGAGTACAACGTATTACCGGGACATGGTGTTTATCACAACCCTACATTTCTATCCAAAGATAACTGGAATGACAATGAAGAGGCTGGCACTCCCTATCAGGGTTATGTCGATGACATCACGACAGACCTGAGTCTTGACTGGTTATCCAAATGCAATCCGGAAAAGCCTTTCTTTTTGCTTTGCCATTACAAAGCAACGCATGAGCCCTTTGACTTTGCTGACAGGTTCAAGGACTTATACCAGGATATTGAAGTTCCTTATCCAGCAACATTTTTGGATTCTGGCGCAACAACCACAGGGAGGTCTTTTGAAGGCCAGCCACTTGAAGAACTTGGCCATCGTTATGAGCTAGCCTCAACAGGACCTTTCTGGACCTCCTACCCTGATCTTCCCTTCTCTACCAAGGGGATGAGTGCGATCGACGCACGAAAAAAAATCTATCAAAAATTGATGAAGGATTACCTGCGTTGTGTGGCGGGCATCGATGACAATCTCGGAAAAATCATGCGCTATCTAAAAGCGGCCAAACTAGACGAAAATACGGTTGTCATCCTTTCCTCTGACCAAGGGTATTTTTTGGGCGAACATAATTTTATGGACAAACGCCTCATGTACGAAGAGTCGCTACGCATGCCTTTCATCATCAGTTATCCCAAAGAAATAAAGGCTGGCAGTAAGCTGAATGATATGGTTTTAAATATTGACTTCGCTGCATTATTCGCGGATTATGCCGGCATAAAAAAGCCGTCTTACATACAAGGAGAAAGCTTTCGTAAAAATCTGAAAGGAAATACGCCAAGTAGTTGGCGCTCTTCCATGTATTACCGTTATTGGCAACATGACCCCATACGTCCCGCCCACCTGGGTGTGCGTGATGAACGTTACAAACTGATTTATTTTTATGGCCAGCCGCTGGAAATGACCGGCAGCGACAAAAAGTCTACAGCAGCAGCTTGGGAGTTTTACGACCTGCAAAAAGACCCGATGGAAACACATAATGCAATCCATGACAAGCAATATGCAAAAGAAATTAGTCGCTTAAAAAAGAAACTCGTTAAACTGAAAACCGAAGCGGGTGACGATGATGAAAATCGGCCGGTATTTCAACAACAATTACGCAAAGAAAATCTGATCGAAAAATAGGTTCATTATAAAGAAGCGGAACTGTCTCCATGGACAATTCCGCTTCCTTGCATATCTATCGTGTAATTAAACTGCAGTATAACCGCCATCAACCAAATAATAACCACCGGTCATAAAAGATGACTTTTCGGAGCTCAGAAACAGCACTAGTTCCGCCACCTCTTCGGCCTTCCCTAAACGACCAATAGGGTGTTTACTAATCAACGCATGAACGTGCTCCTCATCCAAATTTTTGAGCAGGGGCGTATCGATATATCCGGGGCCTACTGCGTTGCAACGAATATTTTTCTGACCATATTCTGCTCCTATATTTTTAGTCAGGCCTACCACAGCATGTTTTGCCGCCGTATAAGCGCTTGACATAGGAGCAGCAACTGTGCCATGAATCGAAGCCATATTGACAATAATGCCAGCACCATTTGCCTCCATGGCCTCAAGCTGGTATTTGCAGCCATAGAATACGCCATTGAAATTAATATCAATCACCTTTTTCCAACCATCCAAACTATAGTCTCCAGTCAATGCTGCCTCACCTCCGATACCCGCATTATTACAGGCAATGTCCAATTTCCCATAGGTGTTTACTACAAAACGCACCAAGGCTTCATTATCTTCCGCCAATGAACTATCTGCTTTATAAAAAGCGGCCTCAGCTCCTAATGCTTTAATCTGTTGCACCGCATCCAGGCCAGCCTGCTCATTAATATCCGACACCACTACTTTCGCTCCTTCTTTTGCGTATGCCAAAGCAACTGCTAACCCTATACCGGAGCCAGCTCCTGTCACCAAAGCAACTTTATCTGCTAAAATATCCATAGTATATAAATTTTATGACATATACAATTTACCAAAATTTTAACGCAATCTGTCCAAACTGCGCCCCAAAAAAACAAAAAAAAGAAACTTAAATGACATTCCCGCGGCATTCAACATAGGCAAAAAAATAGCTCCATTGCTACGAACAATGGAGCTATACTACCTTAGCGCTAAGTGTTTTTAATCTTGGAGCTGGGGATATTTTTGATACAGTCGGTTCAGAAAAAAACGACCCATCAACTGAAGTTTTGACTGCGTTTCAAACATACCCGGGCCCGGAGATATCATGCCATCTGGCATTCGCTGAACAGCACCATAATAGATTATATCAAGCCCGTTTCCATTAATGTCAAGATGCATCTTTTTCGGTTTCAATCCCATGATAGATCCCATCCGGGTAACTTTCTCCGAATTACTGATCTGGGCAGGCCGGGCATTCAATAACGTTTCATGGTCAAAGACCAAATGGTCCTTTGCTTCGCCGTCATCAAAAAAGACATAATGCAATTCATTATTGCTAAGGACAAGATAAGATGCATTGTCTCGCTCGTGGTAACGTGCTTTGACCCCTACAGCCGCCCAAGCCACTGTCTTAGCGGCTGTTTTCGCAGCCGAAGCTACTT
This sequence comes from Sphingobacterium sp. UBA7625, assembly GCF_002484085.1. Lineage (NCBI taxonomy): Bacteria > Pseudomonadati > Bacteroidota > Sphingobacteriia > Sphingobacteriales > Sphingobacteriaceae > Sphingobacterium > Sphingobacterium sp. UBA7625. The sequence goes on along the minus strand of NZ_DLJD01000065.1, from coordinate 16,451 downwards.
TATCCCCGACCGTCGCAATGTATGCACACTGTGTAAACGCCTCAATCGGTGCACCATTCATCTGCTTGCTTAGTTCTTGAAACTCCTGGCCCAACAACTCATCCTTTACCCCAGAGGCTAAAGCAATCCCGGCCTCTCCTTCATACTTTCGGGCGGTCTCTTTTTGTTTTTTCATCATAATGATAGAGATAAAAACACAGGCTGCCACAATCACTACAAAAATACCGATGTATAAAATCATATGATTTATAATTTAGAAATTGGTTAATAGTTCACAAATAAATTTAGCGTCAAAAAAGAGGATATTGATTTTCAGTATCCCCTTACCGTGATAGTTCACAACAAAAATTTTGCCAAATCAGAGTATCCGATCCGGATAATAAATATTATTTAATGCCGTTTGATGCATATCTACCCAGATATCGCCGTAAGACTGCTTCAATAACCAATTTGGTGAACTACGCATATCTGCATCTTGATCATTATTGTAAATGGAAGGAAATTACGACTCCTTTGCACGTAACAACACTACTATCGTTCCTTTCATCGTGAGCGGAAGATCACCCAAAACGAGGTTATAAAACCCTTCTTCGAGCAAGTCAGGACTGAACTTTTCAAGACTATCGTAACTTCGTTCCAATTTACCAATGAGTTTCTCCAGCTCTTGCGGATAATGACGTTCAACATAAGACTCAAAAAGCCCCGTGCCCCTGTTGTAAGCTCCTGCCTTCATTAAGTTGAGCGCTTCATTGCGGTACACTTGCAGATGACGATCAGCGTTTAAATCGGAATACCCGCCATCCAGGGGTTTTCCATCGCGACGTAAGGCCCAGGTCTTAAGTTCTCTGAGCCTTTCTGATTCTGTAAAACTATTCCCTTCCATTGCTTATGTGCTAAATAGTCGTCATTTTTATTGCGTATTGCTAATGCTCTCTTTCTTTAAGTTCAAGCTGTAGCAGAATGTCCCGTTTTTTGCCCTCAATCAAAGATAAATTACCGGCCACAAAAACGCCTTTTTCCCCAGAATTTCTACTTATGCCATATACGGTAGATTCATCGTCCGGATCTGAGGCCCCTTCATAACGAAACAAATAATCAATTTTAAACTGGTCTGCATCTGCCAATAGATCATCAAATTCGATGTTGTAATCTATTGTATAGCCCATATCACTTAACTTTGCCAATGCTACACTAGCTGAGGAATACCCATGCATTCTTTCCATAACTGAATCTTCTTTGTTTAACCGTTATCACCATTTTTATTATAAAACGATTATTTAACCGTTTTTGTTTTCCTCAATTTCAAATAGTTTATTCAAGATCATATTTCTATTTTTGTGGAACCAAAACGAAATATGATATGGCAAATCTAGCAGCTCCGGCTTATCAACATACACCCCAACTTGCTTTCCAGCGTTTACTTGATGTACTGTACACCTTGAGACTCGAGTGTCCCTGGGATAAGAAACAGACGATGGAATCGCTACGTCATCTAACGATGGAAGAACTCTACGAGTTGACGGATGCCATCCTAGAACAGGATTATCCCGAAATAAAAAAAGAACTCGGCGATGTCTTAATGCACCTCCTATTTTATGCCCGCATAGCAGAAGAAGAAGGGCAATTTAATATCGTTGACGTCCTGAATGCAATCTGTGATAAACTCATTACGCGCCATCCTCATATCTATGCCGGCACAAGTGCAAACACGGAAGATCAAGTCAAATCCAACTGGGAAGCGATCAAGCTGAAAGAGGGCAATAAATCTGTTCTTGCAGGTGTCCCAAAAGGACTACCTGCCCTTGTCAAAGCCTATCGCATTCAGGATAAAGTAAGAGGTGTGGGTTTTGACTGGGAAGATAAAAGACAAGTATGGGAAAAAGTTGAAGAAGAACTTGCTGAATTTAAAACAGAATTCAATATCGAAACAACCGAGGCTATTGACCGCGAAAAAGCTGAATGCGAATTTGGAGATCTCTTATTCTCGTTAATTAATTATGCCAGACACATCGGCATCAACCCTGAAAATGCGTTGGAACGCACCAATAAGAAATTCATCGCAAGGTTTACCTATTTGGAGCAGAGGGCTGCCGAAAACGATCAAAAACTTCAGGATATGAGTCTCGAAGAAATGGACGTTTATTGGAATGAGGCCAAAAAATTAAAAAAATAACAACTATCCATTAAAAGGTGGGCGACTCATGGAATTTAATTCTACTTTGTCAAATTTATCCGTAAATTCGCAGGAATATGGAAACAGTTGTTAGTGGTATCAGAAGTACCGGAAAATTACATTTAGGAAATTACTATGGCGCATTGAGCAATTTTGTGAAAATGCAAAATGAATATAATTGCTTTTTTTTTATTGCGGATCTACATTCGTTGACGACACACCCTACACCACATGGCCTCCAGGGAACTGTACGTCAAGTTATCGTTGAATATTTGGCGGCTGGAATCGACCCTGAAAAATCAACCATCTACGTCCAGTCTGATGTTCCGGAAGTTGCTGAGCTTTACCTTTACATGAATATGAATGCATATTTAGGTGAGCTTGAACGAGCTACCGCGTTTAAAGACAAAGTACGCAGCAATCCGGACAATGTCAATGCCGGCTTACTCACGTACCCAGTATTGATGGCTTGCGATATCCTGATTCACCACGGAACGAAAGTTCCTGTCGGCAAAGATCAGGAACAACATCTGGAAATGACGCGTACATTTGGCAATCGCTTTAACCGTTTATATAATGTCGATTATTTTAAAGAAGCTTTTGCTTTTTCCTATTCAGACAAATTGGTTAAAATACCGGGATTAGCCGGACAGGGCAAAATGGGCAAATCCAATGGTGAAGCCGACTGTATCTACCTTTCAGATAGCGCTGATGCCATTCGCAAAAAGGTAATGCGTGCCGTTTCTGATTCAGGTCCGACTGAAATGAACCAGGCCAAACCTGAAGCAATCCAAAATCTATTTGATTTAATGAAAGTAGTTTCTACGCCTGACACATTACAGCACTTTGATGAGCTTTATAATAAATGTGAGATTCGTTATGGCGATTTCAAGAAGCAATTGGCAGAAGATATGGTATTGGCAACAAATGATGTACGCCTACGTATCGAGGATATATCAAACGACGATGCCTATATCGCAAAAGTTGCAAAATTAGGCGCTGAAAAGGCGGGAGAGTCTGCTCGCAAAACACTGAAAGAAGTGCGTGAGATCATTGGTATCAAAAGATTTTATTAAATAAGGAAAGAGAATATGCATATAGCTATCGTAGGAAATATAGGTGCTGGAAAAACAACGCTAACGGAATTATTGGCGAGTCATTTCAAATTTGAGCCTCAATTTGAGGCGGTAGACAATAATCCCTATCTGGAAGATTTTTATTCAGACATGAAACGTTGGGCCTTCAACCTTCAGATTTTCTTCTTAAATAGTCGCTTTAGACACATTGTAAAGCTTCAGGAAACAAACATAGATATGATCCAAGATCGCACGATCTATGAAGATGCTTATATCTTCGCTGAAAACTTATATGATATGGGCTTAATGAGTGCACGTGACTTTGAAAACTATAGCAACATCTTCCAAAGTATAATTCATTACATTAAACCACCAGATCTGCTGATCTACCTGAAAGCCTCTGTCCCTACTTTGGTAAACAATATTCAAAAAAGAGGGCGTGATTATGAATCAGCAATCCGATTGGATTATTTATCTAAACTGAATGATAAATATGACAAATGGATCAATAATTATAAAGAAGGAAAAGTGATGATCCTCGACAAGGATAACCTTGACTTTACTTCTAACCCCGAAGATCTAGGTGGCATTATACAAAAAATAGAAGCTGAATTATTCGGGTTGTTTGAATAATCGCAGAAAACAAATAGACAAAAGCCTGTAAAATCATCCATTTACAGGCTTTTTAATACGTAAAAATTCGCAAAGTATCATGAAATTTTTAGGCATTATTCCAGCGCGATTTGCTTCCAGTAGATTTCCCGGCAAACCGTTGGTTGATATTGAAGGTCAGACCATGATCCAACGGGTCTACGAGCAGGTAAAAAAATCAAAAAAAATAACCAAAGTAATTGTCGCCACAGACGATCAACGTATCGCATCCGAAGTACGCTCTTTTGGCGGTAATGTGGTTATGACCTCCGAAACGCATCAATCGGGTACAGACCGCTGTGCCGAAGTCATCAGCCATGATCAGGAGTATGATGTTGTCATCAACATTCAGGGTGACGAGCCTTTTATTAACCCTGAACAAATTGATTTACTTGCAGCTTGTTTTGAAAATCCACAGACCAAAATAGCGACTTTAGTAAAAGAGATCAAAACATCGGAAGAATTGTTCAATCTGAATATTCCAAAAGTTGTCCGAAACGTCTCCGGTGAAGCCATCTATTTCAGCAGGCAAACGATCCCCTTTTTAAGAGGAGTTAATCAGGAGCAATGGCTTGAGAAGCAGAAATTCTACAAACATATTGGAATTTATGCCTACAAAGTGGATACGTTAAGGGCATTGACCCAGCTACCAGTCTCGGGTCTTGAGGAAGCTGAAGCACTTGAACAGTTACGCTGGATAGAAAACGGGTATGCAATACAAACCGCAGTGACCACACATGAAACTGTTGCTGTGGACACGAAAGAAGATCTTGATAAGATTTTAAAGTTATTTTTTAACAAATAATTGCGACCTACCGGTGTTCGGTATACAGCAAAGACCGGACTCCGTCCAATAATTTCTTTTTGTCCTGCGCATTCAATTGGGCAAGCTGCTGTTTTGTCGCCGTCAATTCATCGAGTTGTAGTCTGGTGCTCACCCCTACCACCGCCGTCGCTACGGCAGCATTGGAAAGTACGTAGGATAAAGCTTCAGTCGTTCTGTCTTTTCCTGATTGTTTCACCATCTTGTCCAGGTTACGGAGCAGATGTGACACCTCTCCCGACGTATATTGAAGATAAGGTTCCACAGGTTTATTTACTAAAAGTCCTTTTGCCAATGTGCCCCGGGCCAGAATAGACACATCGTTCGCAGTCAACAATGTATCCATCTCCTCCTCGAGCCTTCTGTCCAGGAGATTATATTGCATCATGACCGACGAAATTGCAGATTTTGACAGAAATTCTTTAATGACATTAGGACGAATGGACGACAGTCCGTAGGCACGGATCTTCCCTTGCTTCTTCAGTAATTCAAAAGCTTCAATTATTTCATCTATCGGATCATCAATAGTACCGCCATGCAGCTGATAGAGATCGATGTAATCTGTTTTCAATCGTGAAAGAGACCCTTCAATAGCTTTGACAATATAATCTTTTGATGCTTTCCAGTCCCAGCCCGAGCCATCCGCCCGCCAGAGATTACCTACCTTACTGGCTAATACAATTTGTTTGCGAAAAGCCTGTACACTCTCACCGACAGCCATCTCATTTTGACCTTTGTCATAAAGGTCCGCTGTATCAAAAAATGTAATCCCTATATCGAAAGCCTTTTGGATAATATCTTTGGATTGCTTGGGCTGATTGCTTTTTAACGACATACAGCCCAAACCAATTTCCGAAACCATCAGGCCACTGTTACCTAATTTACGTTGTTTCATTTGTGTTGAAATCAAGCAATTCCACCTCAAACACCAAGGTACTATTGGCTGGAATCTCACCCGTAGCTCTTTCACCATAAGCTAGTCGGCTTGGTATAAAAAATTTATATTTAGCCCCTTTTGACATCAATGGAATGCCAATTTGCCAGCCTTTAATCACTTGACCCAACGATAGTTTTAATGGCTCATTGCGATCATAAGAACTGTCAAACTGTTTCCCGTTCAATAAAGTTCCCTTATAATGTACGGTAACTTCGTCATTGGTGCTAGGTTTTGCACCTTCTGCCTGATTTAATACAAGATACTGAATTCCTTCGGCTGTTGTTTTCATCCCAGCTATTTTTGCATTTTCAGCAAAGAACTTATCTTCTTGGGCGCGACTTATGGCCTCTTTCTCAGCCCGTATGTCCATAATGGCTTTCTGGATAACCTCTCTTGTTTGTCCATCTTCCAATAAGGTTTTCTCGTTTTTTAAAGTAGCGGTAATTGCTTTTGCGATAACATCAGCTTTTAAATAGTCTACTTCAGTAGATTTCAGTGATTTTCCGATATCCATACCAAATGCATACGATACGGAGTCAGCTTTGCTAGTTAACACATTGGTTGAACCAGTTTTTGTTGCCGTCGTTTTTTTTCTGACCGAACTGGTCTTTTTTTTCTGCTGGGCAAATCCAGTCACGGTTGTCAGAGACAATAGGGCTAATGCGATGTATTTCATGTTTACTTAACGGTGCTTTTGCACAATTTCTTCAATAATTTCCTGTGTTATATTAGGGTAATCAACTTCAACCCTTGATTTACTGTTTAGCCAAGCTTCTATGGCTAGCATATTTTTCTGTTTTAAACTCGAAATTACCGGTACGCCCATTTCTTCCAATGACGCGGCATTCAGATGCTGTTCATATTGATTTTTCATTGGGACGACCAACAGTTTCTTTTTCAAATATAAGGCTTCTGCGGGGGTTTCAAAACCCGCACCGCATAAAACTCCTGAAGAAGATGCCATACTATCAATAAAAGCCTGGTTATTGATGGGTCTTATGGTCACATTCTTCATTTCAAACGGTCTTGAATTGTGCTTACTGAATACATCCCACTTCACATCAGGAAATTTCATTAAATGCTTCAGTAAGTGTGCATCATCGTAGGCCGGTAAATAAACCGTATAATGCCCCTCGTCCGTAACACTTAGATCGCGAACAGCATTGCGGATAACTGGCGGAAAAATATTTTTGGCATATCTTTTAAAATGAAAGCCATAAGAATGCGTTGCGGGAGCATAATTTTTCATAATAAACTTCCCTAACATGTCACTTTCTTCTGGTTTAGGGCTTGCGGGGTCCAAGGCACCGATCTGATGGCTCAGTCCAATACATTGGAGATCTTTAGAATGACAAGCCCAGGCCGAAATGGGCTCAAAATCATTTATAACCAAATCATAATCTTCGATCGGCAAACTCTTGATCTCGTTGGTAAATTTACGTATGGTTGAGCTCATAAAAGTCTTCCACAGATCCACCCCCCCGGATTTTCCAAATATGAAACTTAAACCATGAAAGCGATACTTGACTTCGAAAGGCAACGAAAGATCCGCCTGAATCCCACTGACCAAAACATCCACTTCTCCTAAGGCTTTCAAACAGGGAACAATATCCATAGCACGGCTTAGATGTCCGTTACCGGTCCCTTGTACGGCATACAATATCTTCATAACGACTGTATTTTGTGTCGGCAAATTAATGAATTTTAACGAATTTCAATATTATTTTATTGTTTCGTTGGGTTAAGAAAATATAAATTAACACAATAAACCAATCCAGTTAACACACATTTACCTTCTTTTTGCGTATATTTAATACCAACAATTATTTAACAACCAATTTACTATGATAAAGTCTCCTCTCCTTTGGACACTTTCCATTGTGGCTCTGCTCACATTTAGTTCCTGGGGATTTTTTGCACATAAAAAAATTAACCATTATGCAGTTTTTGCACTCCCTGCAAAATTGGCAAAGTTTTACAAACCCAATATCGATCTGATTACAGAGAAAGCTGTTGATCCCGATAAACGTTGTTTTATCGACAGTGCGGAAGGACCACGGCATTTTATAGACGTTGAAGATTATCGGGAAGATCGACAAATAGATTCAATACCCATCCATTGGTCACAGGCGAAAGAGAAATTCCAAGAAAGACAGCTACTCAAAAATGGTATCGTCCCCTGGCAGATCCACTTTACTTATCTCAAACTTGTAAAAGCTTTCCACTCGAAAGACTACGACAAAATCATCAAGCATTCGGCAGATCTTGGACATTATATCGCCGATGCCCACGTTCCGCTACATACAACCAAAAATTACAACGGACAATTAACCGGTCAGATCGGCATTCATGCTTTTTGGGAAAGCCGATTACCCGAAATGTTCGCCGACAGCTATAACCTCCTCGTCGGAAAGGCGATTTATATCGAGGATCCCCTAAGTGAAGCATGGAATATTGTCCGTGAGAGTAACCTACTCGTTGACTCTGTACTTCATATGGAGTCTTTGCTCAACAAACAATTTAAAGCTTCACAAAAAAACTCGTTTATTGAGCGAAACAATCAGTTATTATGGACCTATTCGGACGATTATGCAAAGGCTTACCATCAGGCTTTGAACGGAATGGTGGAACGAAGAATGCGCAGAACGATCCTGCGCGTAGCTTCGTACTGGTATTCTGCCTGGATTGAATCCGGACAACCCGAGCTTTCCACAACGATAAAATTCGAAAATAAGGCAGATAGCATTATCATCAAGGATAAAAAACCAATTGGCCGAGAAGAATGGATGTAATCCGAGCAGATAAATACAACCGGACTACACACTATATTGATACCGGACTATTTACTTTCTTATTCAACTGCACTAGTTTTGCGGCATAAAACCTATGAATGGCCCGACCGTAATTTTAGAATGACACGAAAACGGGCTGGTGCAGATTAATTAAAAGTAATGATGCGAACTTATAGCTCCACCTTACTTTCAATTAGTTCGGATTTAATAGGGCAACTAGATAAATCATGTTGAATAAGAAAACTGCGTTAACAAAACTTGCTATCGTGCTGACTGTGGGCACCTCCTTTGCACAGGTAAAAGATACAACAGCATTGAATGAGGTTGTTATCAATCAGAATAGACTTCAGATTCCCTTCTCGAAACAAAGTAAGAATATACAGATCCTTACACAGGAAGATATTCAGCGCCTTCCCAACCGTTCGATCAACGAGCTGTTAACGAATATTCCGGGCGTAGATGTGCGGCAGAGAGGACCATTTGGCTCGCAGGCAGATATTAGTATAGATGGTGGTTCATTTGAACAAACAGCTATACTATTGAACGGTGTAAAAATTACGGACCCACAGAGTGCACACCATAACATGAATCTACCCGTACCTGTGGAAGCGATTGAACGTATTGAAATCATCCGGGGACCGGCTTCGCGTATCTACGGTATAAATGCCCTGACCGGTGCAATCAATATCGTGACCAAAAAAGTGGAATCCAATCTGATTACCGCACAGGCTTATGGCGGTTCTTCATTTAAAGGCAATGAACAGGCCAGCTCGGGCAAATACTATGGAAAAGGAGCCCAACTGGCGGCACAGTACAACAACGGGCGTACAAGTCATGGTCTCTATCTCGGCCATGAAGATTCCAATGGCCAGCGTTACAATACAGCCTCCAATAACAACAAATTGTATTATGACGGCACCTACCAGCCAAATGAATCCAATCAAATAAAAGCAAACTTTGGCTACATTGACAATCAGTTTGGTGCCAATGGATATTATGCTGCCCCGACAGATAAAGAAGCTTATGAGCAAGTTAAAACAGCATTTTCATCTATACAGTCGAAACATCAGCTGAGTCCTGCATTTTCAATCAGCCCGAGGCTCAGCAACCGATACAACGAAGACGAATACTGGTATTTGGGAAAGGAAACGACCAAAGGACGATCAAAACATTATAGCAACGTCTTCGGAGCTGAGGTAAATGCTGCTTTGGAAAAGCATTATGGCTCCTTTGGAATTGGACTGGAAAGCAGATTTGAACGAATCAATAGCACGGCGATTGGCTCACATAATCGGGAAAATTACGGCGGTTACCTCGAATTTAAGACCGAAGCGATCAGCAAACTCATGGTTAATGCGGGAGCGTATGTAAATTACAATTCCAAGTTCGGATGGCAAGTGTTCCCCGGACTTGACTTAGGCTACGCGATAACCGAACGCTGGAAATTTGTCTTCAGTGCAGGATCCGCTCAACGCATTCCGTCATTTACGGACCTATATACCAATCAAACGGCTAATATCGGAAACCCGGACCTGACATCGGAAAATGCCTACCAGATTGAAGGTGGCATCAAGTATTTATCGAATCGTATTGTTGCTCAGGCAAGCTATTTCCACCGAAATATAAATGATTTCATAGACTGGCAAAAAACCGACGGTGCCGTTGCTGAAGGAACTGTAGTTCCCTGGAAACCTTCCAATATTGGCAAGAACACAGTCGATGGCTTCAATACATCTTTCCGCTACCAACTCAGCGATCCCTCGGCTGCCACCCGATATTACACGACAGTGAGTTATAACTACCTGAATCCTAAAATTAAAATTGAAGACGGACTCCGTTCCAAATATGCGATCGAAAATCTAAGACATCAGGTTATAGTTAATTTTACGGTAAATCATAAAAACTGGATGCTGACAACAGCCAATCGTTTTAACGAGCGGATCAGCTATAAAAACTATTTTATTGCCGATTTAAGAGCTTCCTATCAGTTTGCTGACCTTCTTGTTTTTGCAGATATACAAAATATTTTTGACAAGAGTTATATTGAAGCCGCCGCGGTACCAATGCCGGGAAGATGGTTTAGTCTTGGAGCGAAATATAAATTCAAGCACTAGACCTATCTTATAAAGAGGAAAACGCTAAAGAAGAAACCAAGGTACTTCCAGCGAAATAAAAGCTTATATACATAATATGCCCCTTAAAAAAACAGTTATTTAAGGGGCATATTTCTTTAAATCCCTAAAAACGAAACACTAATCGTCGATGGTGACCATACTATTTTTTGGGAAGTACAGATAAGATGCCGCCGATCACGTGTTTTTGAAATTTGGGCTCATCATAAGATTCTTCCGTATGCCCGAGTCCTGTATAAAAAACTTTTCCGCCATCGTAATCCTGACTCCAGGAAATCGGGTGTTTATCCCCCATTTTTCCGCCATTGTAACTTTTCTCGTCCAAGTTCATCAACACGTGTAAATCATCTTTGACATCTTTAAAATTGTACCATTCATCCTTATGCTGCCAGACGGGATCAAGATGTTTGGTGGCCGCATGTTTCCTGTCGAGAACATCTATCTTTGCTTGCTGTACGGCGGGATGTGAGGTAAAATAGGCTCCCACCAAACCGTTATACCAAGGCCAATCATATTCGGTATCCGTTGCCGCGTGGATCCCCACAAAGCCTTTGCCTGATTGAATATAACGGACAAACGCTTCTTGCTGCGTGTCGTCCAAAATATTACCTGTGGTACTTAAAAAAATGACCGCGTCGTATTTTTTTAATCCTTGATCCGTAAAAAGAGCCGCATCTTCGGAATGATCAGAGGCAATCTTTTCCTTGTCCAACAATTGTTTCAGCACCTGAGCACCTTTTTCGATACTACTGTGTCTAAACCCTTGCGTTTTACTAAAAATCAGCACCCTTTTTTGTGCAATGGCGGTCATGCTCACCGCAAAAAAGAAAAACAGAAAAATGAAGAATTTATTCATGATATAGTTGGTTATTATTAAATTTTAGTTTAGGTTTTCTACAAGTTTGAATCACTGCACTTTTTCATGCATTTAAAAGTTATTTGATAATAGAAAAAGCCATGTACTCTCCCCGTACACGGCTTTTTCAAAATTTTATCGTGCTGTTAGCTCCCGATAGAAATCAAGACTTTCGATAATATCTTCCTCAGAGACGAAAATATCATACTGACAGCTACCAATCTTATCAAGTAGTGCAAAACCGATCTGATTAGACAAGTTTTTCTTATCATTGCGCATCAAATCCAACAAAGTTGTATCTATGGCGGGACTAAACGAATAATCGTCAAAGTATCTTCTGAAAGTAGCAATCAGGTCATTTAATTCATCCAACGAAAGTCCATTCAATTTATGCGAAAGATAACCTTCACAGATCATCCCCACAGCTATTGCCTCCCCATGCAGCAAAGGCTTACGGTCATTCAGCAACGAATATCCTTCAATGGCATGGCCAATTGTATGTCCGAAATTGAGGATCTTGCGAATACCTTTTTCTTTGGGATCGTCTAAAATCACTTTATTTTTAATGGAAACAGAATGCTTCACCAGTGTATTGTCTACTTGAGTAATAGCTAATGTTTTTACATGGTTGTAGTAATCCCGGTCAAAGATCAGCCCATGTTTAATAACTTCGGCAAACCCAGAGATCAATTGCCGTTGTTCCAATGTTTTTAAAAATTGACTCGAAATAAATACGGCCTGTGGTTGTGCAAATGTCCCGATAATATTCTTCACATTACCCATATCAATCCCCGTCTTACCCCCTACGGAGGCGTCTACCTGCGAAAGCAAGGTGGTCGGAATCTGAATAAAGTCCATTCCGCGTTTAAACGTGGATGCTGCAAAACCGCCCATGTCGGTGACGACACCGCCACCAAGGTTAATCAGCAACGAATGCCTGTCAGCGCCAAAATCAAGCATATTCTGCCACACGCCAATACAAAAATCTATATTTTTATTCTCTTCGCCCGGATCTACTTCTATGACGTCATAGTTCGTTAAATTAGGTAAGGCCTGTTGAAACAAAGGCAAGCAATTGTCTAAGGTATTGGTATCTACCAAAACGATAATTTTTGAATATTTGCGTTCCGATAAAAACGTCTCCAGTGAGACCAACGTATCATCAAAATATACCTGATAGCCCAAACTTTCTATGACTTCCATTCTACGATTCTTTAAGGTTTAAGTTTTCTATTTACCAATATTGTTTAATATTACACCAATTTTATTTCCATCCCATCAAATTCAACAACATCCCCGGGCTTCAATTTCAGTCTTTTGCGATAATCTACCTGACCGTTATACTTCACATAGCCCTCAGCAACAACCCACTGAGCCATAGCACCATGCTCCACCCAATTTAAAGCTTTGAGTAACTGAATAAGCTGTATATATTCCCCTTCGATTTTAAATTCTTGCATTTCACAAAAATAGTGGTTTAAGCGAGGAATACAAGAATAATCATCGTTTTAATGTTTACTAAATTGCTACATTTGCCTTATTGCAAATAAAGATTATGATTGAGAATTCTGAGCCCAGAACATTGTCCTTTGATAATACAGAGATTGCTTTTAAAAGTAAAAGCGATAAGGATTTAGAAAGAGCGTATTGGTTATTCAAAATAATAGCGAATAACTTTTTGACAAAAGTAGGTCCATCCATGACCAACTTTGCGCTGAATATTGGACTGCCGATCCAAGGTATCATCCGAAGTACAATCTTCAAACATTTTTGTGGAGGAGAAACCATCGCGGGTTGCGAAACAGCGATCAATGAATTGGGTGAAAATGGCGTCGGAACCATCCTGGACTATTCAGTTGAAGGTGAAGAGACAGAAAGTGCATTTGATGCCTGCTGTGATGAAGTGTTACGTACGGTCATTGCTGCAAGCAAAAATAAATACATCCCATTTTCAGTTTTTAAGCCAACAGGATTAGGTCGTTTTGAATTGTTCGAGAAGGTGAATGCAAAAGAAACATTAACAACATCGGAACAAGCTGAATACCAACGTATGTTGGATCGTACGGACCGCATCTGTAAAGCCTGTCACGAAGCTGGGGTAAAGGTCTTGGTCGATGCCGAGCATTCCTGGATCCAGGATGCTATTGACGATATCGCTCGCGAGATGATGGAGAAATACAATATGGAAAAACCTATTGTCTATAATACCTATCAACTGTACCGCAGCGATAAATTAGCTTCTTTAAAAGCTGATTTTGAATATGCCAAGGTAAGGGGTTTCCATATGGGAGCAAAAATTGTACGTGGTGCCTATATGGAAATCGAACGTGCCCGTGCCAATCAAATGGGGTATGCAGACCCGATCCAACCGAATAAAGCGGCTTCTGATAGAGACTATAATGATGCAATTGAGTTTATACTGGACCACTTGGATAGCTTTGGACTGATGGCTGGCACGCACAACGAAGACAGTAGCATGTTATTGGCCAAGGAAATTGACAGACGTGGTATCGACAGATCTTCAGACCGTATTTATTTTGCACAACTTTTAGGAATGTCAGACAATTTGAGTTTCAACTTGGCTGCACATGGTTATAATGTTGCCAAATACATGCCTTACGGACCAGTGAAGGCTGTTATGCCATACCTCTTCCGAAGAGCACAGGAAAATACCTCTGTTGCCGGAGCCACAGGCCGGGAGCTCGGGCTTTTGATCAAGGAAAAACAAAGAAGAAAAGCTAGTCGTCGATAACGACTAGCTTTTCTTTTACTGCTTCCCATTAAATTCTGCCTTTTTTAACCTGCAATAGATCCTCGTTATTTCGCAAATCCGGATAGCGTCACGGCTCCCCTACTCCCAAGAGCTTGCGAAGAGCTGAAATAGAACTGCTTTCCAGTCTACCGTATCGAAGTGTGCTAATTACAACTTGATTCTCAATTATTGAAACAATTATTTATGTTTGCAAACTTTTCCCTTAAAATAAAGTTCATAGGAAGAAGGTGTCCCCACGGGATACAAAGTATATATATTTGAAATGGAGGAAAAACTTAGATTATTTGATCTTGCCCGTCATCAGATCAGCAAATATCCCGATCTTGACATGTTTGCACATAAACTGGATGGCAAGTGGAACTATATCAAAACGGCTGATTTTCTTAAAAAAGTAGACAATCTTTCCAAAGGACTGATTGAGCTTGGCGTCAAACCTAACGAAAAGGTTGGTCTTATCGCGGGCAGCAGTATTGAATGGCATATCATAGATTTCGCAATTCAACAAATCGGTGCGGTAGTTGTCGCCATCTATCCCAATATTACGGACGCTGATTATCAGTACATTTTTAATGATGCTGAAATCAGGGTTTGTATCGTTAGCAATAAGGGCTTATTTGACCGTTTGATGAACCTGACCACATCGATCTATACCTTAAAATATATCTTCTGTATTTCCGATCAGGAGTCTACACGAAGCTGGAATGAGCTCAACGACCTAGGGGGCGACTGTCCAGATGAAAAATTAACGCAATTGCGTGATCAGATCAAGCCTGACGATTTGGCGACACTGATCTATACCTCCGGCACCACAGGAAAGCCAAAAGGTGTCATGCTCTCCCATAATAATATTTTTTCGAACGTACTTGGTGCAGCTGAAATTACTCCATGTAAAGTATACGACCGGGGTCTCACTTTTCTACCTCCCTGTCACGCTTATGAACGAATGGTACTGTATACTTACATGTACTTAGGCTTTACCATACATATTGCCGAATCTTTTGACAAAATTGGTGATAATTTAAAAGAAGTAAAGCCGCATATCATGACTGTGGTTCCCCGTATTCTTGAGAAGGTTTATGAAAAAATCATGAAAACGGGACATGAACTCACCGGATTCAAAAGAAAAATATTTGATTGGGCAGTAACCGTTGCGGAAGAATATGATCCGAATCCCGCAAAAAGAAGTTTCGCTTATACAATGAAGCTTAAACTAGCCAAACAACTTGTGCTCAATAAATGGTATGAAGCACTCGGTGGCGAACTCTTGACTGTCGCCTCAGGATCAGCATCATTACATAACAGGCTGACAAGAGCGTTTTTGGCGGCAGGTATTCCGCTATACGAAGGATATGGCATGACCGAAGCTTCGCCTTTGATCTCTGTCAACCATTACATGAAAGGAGTCCGTATTGGTACAGTCGGGCTACCCGTGCGCTTTGTAGAAATCAAACTCGCCGAGGACGGAGAGATATTGGTCAAAGGACCCAATGTGATGATAGGATATTACAAAAATAAAGCTGAGACTGACAAAACCATTATTGATGGATGGTTGCATACCGGCGATATCGGCAAATGGGAAGACGAGAAATTCCTGAAAATCATAGACCGCAAAAAAGAAATGTTCAAAATATCCGGTGGCAAGTACGTGATTCCACAACCTATTGAAACAAAACTTGTCGAATCCAAATTTATTGAACAGGCCATGGTTATCGGTGATGGCATGAAATTCGCCTCTGCCTTTATTGTGCCCAATTACGCTCACTTATTGGATTGGGCCAAAAATGACGCACCTGAACTCGCCGATATGACCAAAGAGGACTTTCTGACAAATCCAGTCATTATCAAAAAGGTGAATCAGGAAGTGCGTCGCGCCAATCAGCATTTCGGCAACTGGGAACAAATCAAAAAACCTATTATTCTAAGAGATGAATTCACGGTTGAAAATGGCGAACTGACGCCGACATTAAAAATGAAACGTAAAGTCATTCTCGAACATCATCAGGAAGAATTCAATAATCTATATCAGATGGAGACCGATTGATCTCAATCACTCCTACTTTAATGTATTTTCGCAATTATCAATAAAAAGTATCACATGAAATTATTAAAGGATAGAATCCTTAATGACGGCAAAAGCCTCGCTGGGGGCATACTCAAAGTAGATAACTTCATCAACCACCAGATGGATCCCGTGTTGATGAAGTCTATTGCGGTAGAATTTGTCCGTCGTTTTGCAGA
>NZ_DLJD01000022.1:0-11869 GCF_002484085.1 Sphingobacterium sp. UBA7625 | reverse complement strand
ACATAATTGGGGTTGACCGGAATTGACAGGATGGAGACGGTTATGTAAGCATGTAGTGCGTTGTTAGTAGAGCACTTTAATCTGAACTTTCAGAATTATAACTGGCGAAGAAAACTACGCCTTAGCTGCTTAAGTTAGACTTAACATAGCTATTTGTCCCGTTAGATCCTGTTCTTTGGTTTAACATTTGGGGCATCGAACGATAGAACTGGCAAGTGTGATGTTGCTAAGCACTTGTGAGAAACAGCAACTACGGCGTACGGTATAGGTAAGCGACTCACCTTCCCTCGCCCGACAATTAAAGAGAAGCTAAACATGTAGAAAGCGTATACAGTACCATGACTGGACGAGAGTTCGAATCTCTCCAGCTCCACTTGACGGGATAATTGAAAAATTATCCCGTTTTTTTGTATAATCTAAATAACCCATCTCCCTCATTTTAAATTTATTACAATTTAACAACTGTTTAATATCACGGTTTTTCCAAAATACTAGAAAGCTTTTTGATAGAGGAATTTAAACTATAAGACAAGGTCAAAATAGAGTTGGCTTGACACACGCAGCAAAATATCTTATTTTTATAATGGAGAGAAACCTCGAATAGGGGTAGAGCAATCTTGAGTCAAATTGCCAGCTGATACCATTTGTTTATCCGGTATTAGTTTTATTTAAGGAGGAAACCGCAGATAGAAAAGTAGAAGGAGATAAAATAAGTTATCGCACAATGGAAATAATAGATAAAATAGATATAGAGCGTAAAATTTCAAAGTCATTACTTAATGACAATGGTAATATCGCACTCATATTACTTGATAACTCCTCTGAGTTTGCTGTAGTCCATATTGAAGGTGATAAGTTAAGCCTTTCATACTACCATCAATTTGATTCTATTATTTTAGATGCTTGTTTTTCGCCTGAGAATCAAGTTTGGTTTGCTTTAAATGGCTCGAAAAATATAGAATGGAATATTACTACGCGGAACATTTCTCGAACATGTGGAGATGTGGTTCAAAATACTTTAGCCCCCCATTTAAAAGGCTATTCCTGCATACGGTTATTGCGTCAAAAAACCTTTTAATTGCTGCAAATGCTGGATCCTCGAGAATTGAATTTTACAATCTGGACACCTTATCCAGACTGGATAATACCGACGCGTTAAGTGAGGTGTATACCAAAAACATTATTGTTCATCCAGGTGAGCAATTAATTGCGGTACAAATAACGGAATCAGAAGATACAGGAAGTGTCCGCTTTTTTGAAATAAAAGAAAATGCAGTAAGAATGTACAAAAAATACATAGCCACCTTATTTTCGCCGAGCGCTTGTAATTTTTCTGAGAATGGTGATGAGATTATTATAACGGGCGGATTCCCACCCTTTAGTTACCAGGTTAACAAATTTCCATCACTGGAATTTGTTAACGAGTTTACGGATGACGATGGTTTAAATATTCCAGAACCATGGGGTAATACCAGGGGTATCACTTTTAATAATGATTTTTTGATATCGTCTTCCGGACTGATTGTGCCGTATTTTAATGGACATATAACTTACTTCCAAACAGGGAACAGGAAAAATTATAAAGTCGCTCAAATGCTGTGATTCTCTTTGTAACTCATTAACAAAATCAAAAGATGCACGACTATTATTATGTTCCTCAATAGGCGGTGAGGTGGTTTTACTACAGAATAGCCATTTGCAATTTAAGATTTCGACTAATATGGTGCATCTCGAAGAGACTGATACCACAACAAACCTTCTATTACCGCTAGCAGAAATGGAAGAGACCACTTCTACCCTAGACGATGCTTCACCAATCATAAAGGCCTTGAATTAATGGGAGGATTTAACCCCTGAAAAGATTCCAAACGACGGGTAATAGGGGTATCCTATAAATTTGACACCCGCTGCTTTAATCTTTTGATGCCTCCAAAGTGGTTATAAACAATTTTATATTTATCATAGGTACTCTGGGAACGCTCTTTCTTGGCAACCATCTTTGCAAAACCGTCATTATTTGCCTGGAATACTTTTAAAATGGCACCTTTTATAACAACTACACTGAAAAAGAGAGCTTTACTTTTACCTTCTTAATAAACTGTCATAAAGGCACTAAAGGTTCTATTGACCTCTCGTGCCCCCCACTAGAAAAACCATATTCAACATTGCGTATGGCTTTTCTTTTTTAGTCCCTATCCCGTACGAAACTGTTTTCTATACTTTAAGGGTGATACCTTTGTCACCACCTTAAATTGTTTGCTGAAATGTGCCCAACTGTTATAGCCGCTGTCATAACAGATATCCAAAATCGGCCGATCCGTATCACGCAAAAGTTTGCAGGCATGACCAATCCGGAGCTCCTTGATAAAATCAAAATAACTCTTTTTAATGTTCTTTTTGAAAAAGCGGCAAAACGCCGAAATCGACATATTCGTGCTGGCGGCAACCTCTTCCAAGGAAATAGGGTTTAAGAAATTCTTGAAGGAATAATCTATTATCGCTTCGATAACGATGTTTTCATCACGGCCTGCAATCGTATCAAAAGCCATGGTGATCACCTTTTGCTCCTCTGATGCCCCAATCCTATCCATACAGCTTAATAATAGCTGGATACGTTCAAGCCCCTCCATATTTTCAATCTGACGGATCATAAGAGCGATCTCTTTCGAAAGATCTCCCGTAAGCTGGATTCCCGTGCTATCATTTTTCAACAAGCCCGCGATAACATGCATCTCGGGCAGCGCTAAAAATCCCGCTCCCCAAAAATCCTTTAGAAAATGAACAACAATCGCGCTCCCCATAGCATCCGACTTTGATTTGCGGAACCAATGCGGCAGATCCGAGCCAAGGAAAAATACATCGCCTTGTTTGTAATCACCGATGTAATCACCAATAAGCGCTGTACCGTTTCCCTCGGTGATCAAAATCAGCTCACACTCGGGATGCCTATGCCAAGCCGTTTCAAAAGTCGGTGTTCTGTACGTTCTACAGGCAAAAGAGTATTGTTCTTCAACGTGTATTTTCTGGATCAGTGTTTTCATTATAGAAATCTTATTAGCGAATACATCTGCTATCTGAACACATAATATACGATTATAAACACAATAAATGGCAAGATAGCATATTTTTTCAGCCAAATAGCAGTTGAAAGATGCTCGTTGGATACTGTAAATTTATCATACGACAAGGGAACCACATGTGAATCGTATGCGGCTATCGCATAAAAAATAAACCAAAATAAAATTATGAACTCAACCTCAATAATAATCAACCATGGAAGCTAATACGTATGATGCCATCGTCGTAGGCTCCGGCATCAGTGGCGGATGGGCCGCAAAAGAACTTTGTGAAAAGGGATTAAAGGTCCTGATGCTGGAACGTGGAGGCCCTTACGAACATGTCAAAGATTATAAATCTGCCTTACGCGAACCATGGGATCTCCCGCACCGCGGACGTACAACTACAGAACAGAAAAAGAAGTATCCTGTTATCCATCGTGGCTGGGCTGCCTCAGAAGCCGTCATGGACGGTTGGGTGAATGAGGAGGACTGTCCTTATACCGAATTGAAACCTTTTACCTGGTGGCGTAGCTACCGCATGGGCGGGCGCTCTACTTTATGGGGCCGGCAGTCCTATAGGTTTAGTCAAATGGACTTTGAAGCTAATGAACGGGATGGAATCGCTGTATCTTGGCCCATTGGTTATCATGATATCGCCCCTTGGTATGACCATGTTGAAAAATTTGCCGGTATCAGCGGATCCATAGAAAATATCGCACACTTGCCCGATGGACAGTTTCTTCCCCCAATGGAGCTGAACTGCGTCGAAAAGGACGTAGCCAAACGTATTAAACAAGAATATGGAGACAAGCGACACCTGATCATTGGACGAACCGCAAACCTGACAGCCCTGATTCCTGGCCGGTCAAAATGTCAATTTAGAAATCGATGCTGGGAAGGATGCCCTTTCGGAGGCTATTTTAGCACACAGTCCTCTACCCTACCCGCAGCAATGAAAACCGGCAACCTGACCGTCCGGCCCTACTCGCTGGTTCGGCAAGTCCTCTATGATAAAAATACCAAAAAGGCTAGTGGCGTAGAGGTGTTGGACACCGAGACCAACCAAACCTATGAATTCAAAAGTAAAGTGGTCTTTCTATGCGCATCGGCTCTCAACAGTACATGGATCTTATTCAACTCCGCAACAGACATCTGGCCCGACGGTTTGGGTAGCAGCAGTGGGGAACTAGGACATAATGTGATGGACCATCATTACAACATCGGTGCTTCTGGAATCGTGGAAGGCTACGAAGACAGGTATATATTCGGGAAAAGAGCCAATGGCTTTTATATTCCGCGATTTGTCAATATAGGTAACGACAAAAGAGACTACCTACGTGGTTTCGGTTATCAAGGAGGCGCCAGTCGTGAAGGTTGGGGCAGAGAGGTTGCCGAACTCAATATTGGCGGTGATTTCAAAGATGCGCTCACCGAGCCCGGTCAGTGGACCATCGGCGCCACCGCTTTCGGCGAGATACTCCCTTACCACGATAATAAAATCGCTCTGGACAAAGAGCGAAAGGATAAATGGGGATTGCCGGTACTGGCCATGGATGCTGAGCTGAAAGAGAATGAGCTGAAGATGCGGAAAGATATGCAGGAAGAAATGAAAGCCATGCTTGCCATCGCGGGAATAAAAAATGTGAACACCTGGGATAATGGCCATGCCATGGGGCATGGTATCCACGAAATGGGAACCGCAAGAATGGGGCTGGATCCCAAAACCTCAGTACTCAACAAATGGAATCAAGTATGGGATTGTCTCAATGTATATGTCACCGATGGCGCCTGCATGACCTCCTCGGGCTGCCAAAATCCTTCGCTGACTTATATGGCACTGACAGCAAGGGCGGTAGATCATGCCGTCAGTGAGCTCAAGAAAATTAACAGTTAAGCCAATGGAAAGAAGAACACTTTTAAAGATGATCGCACTGCTTACAGGCGGAGCCGTAATTGGCGGCAATGCTTTTCTGACGGGCTGCAGCTCCAGCAAAGAACACGACCTTAAGGAACGCCTCAAGTTAACTCCACAGCAAATCGCACTTTTGGATGAGGTGGCAGACACCATACTCCCCACTACGCAAAAAAGCCCGGGGGCCAAAGCAGCTAAAGTCGGTTCTTTTATGACAGTCATAGTGAATGACTGTTACGAGGTCCCAGATCAGCAAGTATTTCTCGAGGGGATGGAAAAATTGGAGGCGGCATGTAAAAAAATGCATCATCTGGGATTCGTGGAAGCCACAGCCGAGCAGCGGCTTGCCCTACTAACAGCTATTGACAAGGAAGCAAAAGAATATGCACAAAAAAAAGGAGAGGCACCCAATCATTATTACACCATGTTTAAGCAGTTGACACTCCTTGGCTATTTCTCCTCGGAAATTGGTTATAAACAGGCACTCCGTTATAATCAGGTTCCGGGCCGATATGAAGGGGATGTTCCCTATAAAAAAGGAGATAAAGCATGGGCTTAAAACAACCAACAGAAAAATATAAGGCCACCCCCTATGGGCAATCTTATTTACATAAAAAATATTTATGACAACAATTAAAGGACCTGCTATTTTTTTAGCGCAATTTGCCGGCGACAACGCGCCATTCAATACCCTGGAAAGCATCTGTAAATGGGCTGCCTCGATCGGTTACAAAGGTATCCAGATACCTACCTGGGATACTCGATTGATCAATCTCCAAAGAGCTGCGGAAGATAAAGATTATGCATTGCAGCTCAAGACTACTGTGCAATCCTACGGCTTGGAGATCACCGAACTATCCACGCACCTCCAAGGGCAGCTGATTGCTGTAAACCCTTCTTTTGACCCGTTATTTGACTCATTCGCACCGTCAGAACTGCATAATAATCCCAAAGAGCGGCAGCAATGGGCTGTACAGCAGCTCTACTACGCGATCAAAGCCTCCCATAACCTCGGACTGAAGGCCCTTGCGACGTTCAGCGGTGCATTTCTTTGGCCCTACGTTTATCCTTGGCCGCAACGTCCGGAGAATCTAGTGGAAACAGGATTCACGGCACTCGCCAATATGTGGCTCCCCATATTGGATGCCTGCGAACAATACGATGTGGATCTCTGCTATGAACTCCATCCCGGTGAAGATCTGCACGATGGTGTCACTTTCGACATGTTCCTTGCAAAAGTCAATTATCATAAACGGGCAAATATCCTGTACGATCCCTCACATTTCGTACTGCAATGCCTTGACTACCTGCAATTCATCGACATCTATCACGAGCGGATCAAAATGTTCCATGTAAAAGATGCTGAATTCAATCCATCTGGCCGTCAAGGTGTATATGGTGGTTATCAAAATTGGCAAGCACGGGCTGGCCGTTTTCGTTCCATTGGCGNNGGCGATGGGCAGGTCAATTTTAAGGCGATCTTTACCAAGCTGACGCAATATGATTTTAAGGGCTGGGCAGTCCTGGAATGGGAATGTGCCTTTAAAAACTCCGAAGATGGGGCCCGTGAAGGTGCACAACATATCAAGGATTACATTATTCAGGTAAGTGATCATGCATTCGACGACTTTGCATCTGCTGGTCCCGATGACAACCTGAATCGAAAATTGATAGGTTTATCAGACGATTAACAGCCTAAAATACAGTTATTATGGAAATCAAAAAAATCAGGATGGGCATGGTGGGGGGTGGCAAAAATGCTTTTATTGGTGCCGTACACCGTATGGCAGCAGGTATAGATGGACAGATCGAACTAT
Source organism: Sphingobacterium sp. UBA7625 (assembly GCF_002484085.1). Classification (NCBI taxonomy): domain Bacteria; kingdom Pseudomonadati; phylum Bacteroidota; class Sphingobacteriia; order Sphingobacteriales; family Sphingobacteriaceae; genus Sphingobacterium; species Sphingobacterium sp. UBA7625. The sequence continues at coordinate 5,081 of NZ_DLJD01000022.1, read as the reverse complement.
GTTGCGGCGCATTAAGTTCGGATCCCGTTAAAGCACAGGAATCTGGAGAACTCCTTTCGCTCCCCACGGATCGAATCTACGCAAATTTTCAGGAAATGATCCTGCGCGAAAGTCAGCTACCACCTGACGAACGGATGCATTTTGTAAGCATTGTAACTCCAAATGTTGCCCATTTTGAGCCAGCCATGCTAGCCCTGACACACGGGTTTCATGTGCTGCTGGAAAAGCCCATGACATTCACGCGCAAAGAAGCGGAATTATTACAGCAGAAAATCAATGAAACAGGACTCCTGCTTTGCGTCACCTATACCTATTCGGCATATCCCATGGTCAAACAGGCGCGCCAGCTGGTACGCGAAGGCAAACTTGGCAATATCCGTAAAATCATGGTCGAATATCCACAGGGCTGGCTGAGCACGTTAATCGAGACGGAATCTCCACTTGCTGCCTGGAGAACAGATCCCCAAAAAGGTGGATTGAGCAGTTGCATGGGTGATATCGGAACGCATGCGGCCCATTTGGCTGAATATATTTCCGGCCTAAAAATAACCCAAATATGTGCCGATCTGCGAACCGTCGTGGCAGGAAGACGATTGGAAGATGACGGAAATGTCCTACTGAGATTTGAAAATGATGCGACAGGAGTGCTCTCAGCCTCACAGGTAGCGGCAGGCGAAGAAAATGCTTTAAAAATACGGATATACGGCGAGAGAGCAGGCTTGGAATGGAACCAGCAGGATCCGAATACTCTTCTACTAAAATGGCTCAATGAACCAGCTCAAATATTTCGTGCAGGACAGCAATATCTTTCCTCTCTCGCCCAGCACAACACTCGCTTGCCGGCCGGACACCCGGAAGGTTATATCGAAGCATTTGCCAATATCTACAGAAATTTTTCAGCTACAATTCTCGCCAACTTAAACGGTACCAGTCCTACCGAGGCTATGTTGGATTTTCCTACGGTAGCAGATGGAGCAAGGGGAATGAAATTTATCGAAACAGTGATAGCTTCTGGACAGTCCAGTCAAAAATGGACAGCATTCTGATGACCATCACGACAATATAGACTTCAGCAATAGATTCCCTTACCGAAATTACTGCATCATCATCAAATAAGAAGCCTTATAGATAGTTCAGTAATTTCGGTTTTCACAATTTTTAGGAATTCTAATATCAACGTATAATACCCTTATACACCGCATCTCGCAGTATGCCCCCCTCGGTATCACCGGCATACTCCCAATACATTGCACCTAGTAATCCCTGCTCATGCACATACTCACATTTCAGGGCAATGGATTCGGGCGTTTCAAAAGTTAATACCAGAGTTCCTTGCGCATTGACCAAATAGTGTGCCTTCGCTTCATCATCCCATTTCTGTTCAAAACCCTGTAAATTCAGGAGATCCTTATAGTCGATAAAACCTTTGATATCGGTTTTATTTCCACGTCCATAAAATGGAATGCCAAGCACCAGCTTTTCGGCAGGCATACCGCCAGCGATATGCGCCTTAACGGCCTCGGCACAGGTCGTGCGCCCCGATAAAGATGAACGGTGGAGGCTCGCATGATGATAAGGAGGATTGCCTGAGTCATAGGTCATGATATTCACAAAATCCACGTCGCTTTTAATCTGGTCGAATGCAATATATTGACCACTTGATACAGAGGCCAGTGTCAATAACTTTTTCCTACCGATGGCCTTACGAATATCCCGCATTAGCAACGTAAAATTTTCTGTATCCGATTCCGTCGCGGAAATACCGGCAGAAGAGTTGGTCGGGTATTCCCAGTCAATATCAATGCCGTCAAGCTTAAACTCTTTTACAACACGTGCGCAATCCCCCGCAAATTTTCTCCGATTAGCAGCATCAGCAGCCATCTCACTAAAGCGGCCACTTCCCCAACCTCCAATGGAAAGCAGTATTTTAAGGCGAGGATGCGCTTTCTTCAGATCAGTGATACTCCTTAATCTTGTTTCATTGTCAATGCGCACACCGTCAAAATGATCATTTACATGACCAAATGCATAATTGATATGTGTCAGGTACGTCGGATCCGGCATCACGCTTGACCAGGAAGTCACATAAGCAATCACCACTTTTTTATTTTTTTCAAATGCATAGCTCTTTTGGGGACAAATAATCATTGTCAATAAAGCTATCGCCGCAAAGCTAAAGGCGAATAGCTTTAGAGGTTTCGTAACATGTTTAGATTTCATACTGATTATAATAAAAATTGAAAATTAATAATGCTAATTCTGGGCCAATCAACTTCATGATGACCTCTGGCAAACAACAGGATAAACAGGTTATCACCCGCGGATTTTTAAAGTTTTAAATAGATATTCATCTTTTTCAGTAAAATAGCATACCACAGCATGGCGAAGGCCCATAGCAACGAACCACCGACTGCCAACACCATATTACTCGATTGTTTATAGAAAAATAAAGGAATCTGAAATCCCCAACAGATGAAATAAATCAAATCCGGGGCAAGGTAGGTGGTCAGCGAATTCTTACCGGCCTCCTCAAAGACAAATATTCCATTATGGTATTTCCGGATATCTATGAGGTAATAGATAAGTAGCAATAACAGTACACTTATACCGCAACATAGCAGCGCCCAGCTCGGAGTACCATGAATTTTGGACAGTATAAACCAGGAGCGCAGCACAAATCCGCCAGTCAGCCACAGTATGCCAATAACCAGCAGTCGACACAAAAGCATTTTTGGTACAGTCGCATATCGCCTGATCAGTATACCAATGATTGTCCCGGCCAATACAATGCAAGGAACATTGCCAGACAACAACACATTCAGGTAATTTCCGAGGACCGGAACATGTAATTTGAACGTTGTTTGGGACAGGATATTCAGAACGAGAAACAGCAACCATGCGCATCCCACAACAGCAAGCCGTCCTCTGCTTAATACAAATGTGGCGGCTGCGGCGAAATAGCCCCATCCAATCAAGCCCAGGATTCCCCACCAACCGATTTCCAGACCTTTACCATCGGAGGCTTTAAAACGATAGACCAGGTAACAGATCCCCAAGATCCCAAGGAAACGTATCCCCTTAAATAAGGCTTGATTTCCCGATTTCGTCGGAAACCTATTCCAAACCATAAATACGCAAAGGTACAATAAACCTAACCACAAAAAATTGGACATCCCTGTCAATGTGGCATCCAGACGGCCTCCATTCAGAATCAAAACACCGATCAGGATCAGGCTCGCCGTACGGATGACAATATGGGAAAAGATAAGCCCCATGGACTCCCCCGTCTTTTCCCGCGCGGCCACGGCATAAGGTACAGCCATTCCCACCATGAAAAGGAATCCCGGAAAAACCCAATCTGCCAATCCCATGCCATCGACATCCGCTTCCGTATGCAGCATCCACTTGGGAACACCAGGAGCGAATAAATCGTTGACAAATAACATAAGAAATAGCGTCATACCACGCATGACATCCATTGAGCGGATTCGAATTGATTGTTTAGGTTGTTGTTGATCCATAATGCTATCGATAAATCCCAAGAAATCAGCTGTCACACAGGCCAAACACTCAGTTCCTATGCTATCCCGCATGATCGGCAGCTCCAAAGAATTAAGAACCACAAGATATAGCCATCATAAACTGAGCGTATATCATTTTTCTTGTACTAAGGTTTATATTGAGCAAACAAAAGCTATTTGCTTATCCTAAGATGATAAAATTAAGTCACATTCAAGCGAAAAAAATGTTCAAATTAGTGTAATTTCTGCTCTTATTAAGTTGGTAGTTAGAACATATCGCAGGTGAATGAGTTTTTTGAATAGCATATAGATGTGATTACCCCTTGCATAAGGCCAATGATAGTCCACCGTTTACACAAAATATTTAAGTATCAATCTGTTTAGCAATTTTGTAGCTTTTCAAAAGACAACCGTGCATTCATCAGGAGGAAAAACTTTGACAAAAAGCATCAACTATACGGTAAAACTGATATTTTTGGATTAAGATCTAAAATAACTTGTAGCATGAGTCAGTTAATATTTCGGGACGCCAGCCGGGCAGACTTACCCCGTATCGTTGCGATATACAATACCACCATTGCATCCAGAATGGTCACAGCTGACACCAGTCCAGTGTCAGCAGAAAGTAGACTGAAATGGTTTGACGAGCATAGTCCGTCAAAAAGACCCCTTTGGTTGGTAGAGGACGAAAATAACAATATCCTAGGCTGGGTGAGTTTTCAGTCATTCTATGGCCGGCCGGCCTACGATGCCACAGTAGAGATCAGCATTTACCTGGATGAACAGCAACGGGGCCGTGGACTGGGTAAACAAATCCTCCAGTATTGTATAGACAAAGCTCCGGCACTCGGAGTACATACCTTATTAGGCTTCATCTTTGCGCATAACGTCCCGAGCATTACACTATTTGAAAAAATGGGATTCCAGGAATGGGCGAATCTCCCAAATATCGCTACGCTGGACGGTGTAGAACGGAGTTTAAAAATATTGGGTAAAAGGGTAAGTTAAGTCACACAATTGGCTTTCAAGAGAAAAATCATTAGCTTTAAGTAATTATTTTATACGCTTAAAGCCACAGGTATGACTCCACGATCACACACATTGCTATTGTCGTTTCTCTCTATATTCTTTTGGATCAATCCAGCCTCAGCGCAAAATCCCGAGCGGACCAAGACCATCATGATCCCTGCAGATTCTGCCTATACAAAAATTGTACAGGCTCTCCATGAAAGCGGCTATTATATTGATAAATTAGACCGTTCTTCAGGTTTTATACAGACAAGTGTATACAACAAAAACACAGGATTATTTAGTAATGAAGGCGATACAAAAATTTCCAATTTTTTGGTTAGTCCCTTATCCGATAGAACAGCTAAAATTGTCCTCAATATATTCCTGATCGAACGCCGTAGAGGCGGAAGCTTTGATTCTCCCAATTATTACGACGAAAATAAAGGTATCATTCGAGATGATAAGATTTACCAGCAGATCTGGAACAAAATTTTACCATTATTACAATAAAACTTTTAAAACAAAAGAAAGAGGCTGTCTCAAATTTAT
>NZ_DLJD01000020.1:0-32854 GCF_002484085.1 Sphingobacterium sp. UBA7625 | reverse complement strand
GAAAACCTTTGATGCTTTTTGACGGTGAAGATAATAAGTTTGGTTTCCTCTTCAATGCAGCAGGACAGAACATCTCGACAAACGATTTATTCTTTAATACTGAATCTTCGGACATTCAGGTTTCCGGCGAAGGAAAACAATCAGTAAAATTCAAACTGAATTACAGTGCCGATCAATATATTGAGTATGTATATTCTATTGCCGGAAAAGGTTACAATGTAGCTCTTAATGTCAATACAAAAGGTATTCAAAACCTGATCCCACAGAGTCAAAAAACATTGACATTGAACTGGAGTACAGTTCTTAGACAAAAAGAACAGAATATTGAATCTGAGAGACAAAAATCTACCCTTTATTATCAAGAAGATAATAAGGTAGACCATTTGTCAGAATCGAAGGATGATGATGAAGCACTGGAAAAGAAAGTACAATGGATTGCTTTTAAGCAACATTATTTCTCCAATATCCTAAATGCCAAAGATGGATTCGTTAACGCGAAAATCGATGTAAAACATGCGACGGAAGGTGATGTCATAAAATTTTACAACACCAACGCTGAATTGGCTTTTGACAACCATAAAGACAATAATTATTCATTGAACTTCTTTTTTGGGCCAAATCAATACAATGTATTAAAAGCAGAAGGAAATGACTACCAATCCATTATCAACATGGGCTGGGGACCTATGCGCTGGATCAATCAATGGATCACCGTGCCTGCATTTAACTTTTTGGATGGTTTCCATATGAGCTATGGTATTGTCATCTTGTTACTTACATTATTGTTAAAACTGGTTCTTTCACCAATGACTTACAAGTCATACGTATCCATGGCTAAAATGCGGGTATTAAAGCCGCAGTTGGATGAGATCAAAGCGAAAGTCGGTGAAGACAATCAAATGTTGATGCAACAGGAGCAGATGAAGTTGTATAAACAGGTCGGCGTGAATCCACTCGGAGGCTGTTTACCTCTTGTACTTCAAATGCCATTTACAATTGCTTTCTTCTATTTCTTTCCAAATTTATTTGAATTGAGAGGACAGAGCTTCTTGTTTATGAAGGATATGTCTACCTATGACACCTTGTTTACATTTGCACCTATCTTTGGATCATTCAACCACATCTCTTTGATGTGTATTTTGATGACCCTAACAACATTGTTGACCACTTGGTATAACAATGCGACTTCGGGCGCAACTGGTCAAATGAAATACATGGGTTATATCATGCCTTTGATCTTCTTCTTTGTCTTGAATAGCTTCCCTGCTGGTTTGAACTATTACTATTTTTTAAGTGCATTATTTACGTTCTTGACACAGTTAGTAATCCGTTCAATGGTAAATGACGATAAAATCTTAGCTAAACTGGAGGAAAATAAAAAGAATCCTAAAGCTGAAAAGAAGTCTAGCTTCCAAGCTAAAATGGAAGAAATGATGCGTGCTCAGCAACAAGCACAACAAAACAAAAATAAATAGTACAATTTATATAGCTGATAAATAAGGCTTCCCAATGGGAAGCCTTATTTTGTTAAGTGCCTTTTGTAGCGCTTTGCCAAACCAAACGTTAGAAATAGTGTTTTATATAAAAATTTAAAAGATGAGATTTAGAAACATTTTGGTATTGATGATGGCTGTTCTTGCGCTGACAAGTTGCGCAGTATCGAAAAAGAATTCAGACAAACAAGACACGGACAATACATCTGCCCCTCTTATTGGAAAAAAATGGCAATTAATAGAAGTCGGTGGGAAAGCGGTCGCCGCCCAGGTCAATGGCAAAGTTCCTTTCCTCAAACTGGAAGAAAAAAGATACAGCGCCAGCGGTGGTTGTAACGGCATAGGTGGTGAACTTACTTTTTCTGCCAATGGAAAAATCAAATTCGCACAGGGAATGTCAACGATGATGGCGTGCCCGGATATGTCCATCGAGCAAGCTTTATCCAAAGCGTTGATCACAGCAGACAACTATACCATTAACAATGGTATCCTCAGTTTAAATAAAGCAAGAATGGCTCCCTTAGCAAAATTTAAATTATTGGAGGAAAAGCAAAATTTAAGCGGAACCTGGGAGCTCGATTACATTTCCGGGCCACGTATCGCTTTTGAGGGATTATATCCGAATCGTAAACCAACGATGACATTCAACACTGTAGATGGCAAGATAAATGGAAATAGCAGTTGCAACAATTACAACGCTACTTTTAAGACAAACGGGCATCAAATCAGTTTTGGACCGATCATGTCTACAAAAATGGCTTGTGAGGGTAGCGGCGAAGCGACTTTCTTTTCTACATTAGAAAAAGTAAACAGCTACGATGTCAGTGAAAATACACTGACTTTTATCATGGGTGATATTGCCATTATGAGATTTAAGCGCAAATAGAATAAAAAAGATAAGGCGCTGGAATTAACAGCGCCTTATCTTTTTTTATTCATTACAGCCTTCTCTCGCTCCCATCAGGATTTGGCAAACGTTTTAAACAAAGGCACTAAATCCAGTGATACTTCGTCCAACAATAAGCGAATTAATTTCTTTGGTCCCTTCATAAGAATAAATAGCTTCGGCATCAGCAAGGAATCTGGCGACATTATATTCCAATAAAATGCCATTCCCCCCCATGACTTCCCTCGCCTTAGATACAATATCTCTCGTACGCAATGAACAGAAGACCTTAGCAAGTGAAGCATGTTCATCCCGCAGCTGCCCTGCATCCTGGAGTTCAGAAAGCCTAAAGACGAGCGTTTGCATAGCCGTAAGGTTAGAAAGCATTTCGACCAAATGATTTTGGATCAACTGAAAAGACGCAATAGGTTTACCAAATTGTTTTCTTTTGCGTGTATAATCCAGCGCATTTTCATAAGCTCCACGCGCGCAGCCTACTGCCATCCATGCCACCCCCGCGCGCGTCATCTGAAGTACTTTGCCCGTATCTTTAAAAGAATTGGCATTTTGCAGTCGATCTGCCTCGGAAACGATACAATTATCTAAGGTAATCAATCCATTCTGAACAATCCGCAGAGCCATTTTATCCTTGATTTTTTCAACTGAAAAACCGGGATTGTCTTTACGGATAATAAAACCTTTCACCTCACCATCATCCAGATCTCTTGCCCAGACAATCGTGATATCAGAAAAGGTCGAATTGCCAATCCATTTCTTCTGACCATTCAACAGCCATCCCTCGTCAGTCTTCTTACAAGTTGTTGTCAAACCGCCCGCGACTCCAGAACCGACTTCTGGCTCGGTAAGACCAAAAGCACCAATTACTTCCATCTTTTGCATTCTTGGCAGCCACTCTTGCTTTTGTTCTTCTGATCCACAGATATAAATCGAACCCATGGCCAAACCACTCTGTACACCAAAAAAAGTAGCGACTGAAGCATCTACCCGAGCAATCTCCGCAGCAATAATGCCTTCCATCAGCGAACTTCCGCCCATACATCCATATCCTTCATAAGTATACCCGCAGATATTTAAGGCGGCTAGTTTTGGTACAATTTCAAAAGGAAATTCGTCCCTTAACCAATATTTATTGACAATAGGCTTTACCTCCTCCTCCATAAACTCACGTACCTTTAGTTGAAGTTGGCGGTCTGATCCATTTAATTTGCTATCCATATCGTAGAAATCTCCATTGATAGGGGGCAATTCTTTTTTCTGATTACCGGCATTCAGCATCTTCATTAAACCATGGAGCTGTTTATCGTCCATCTTCGAGACCGCATCCATGACAGCGCCTAGATCTACCTTTTTCGAGATTTCCTCCAATTTGCCAAAGTCTATTGATTTTGCCAAATCCATTATATTCTTAACTTTATCAAACATAATCGTCATTCTTTTTTAGAGCGTTTCCTCATAAATTAATAAAAATAATTGAAAATTGTTTGTGCAAACGATCAGCAAGTAACACCCTGCTTTCCTATTTTTACTCCTACCCTATATAACTCTCCAAACAAGAATATCGAACCATTCGTTTGTGCCTTTTTTAATTTCTAGCCCATAGATCAGTTAAAAAGGACTAATTTGAAGATTATTTTTTACAAATAAAAAACTAAATTTCAGGCAGTTATATCTTTTAAAAAAAATATATATTTTTGAAGGGTTACCTTTTTGGGTTCGGTGTATTAAGAGATGAAAAAGAAAATATTTCAATTTAAATTAGAAAATTAGAAAATGAAAAACGCATTAAAATTCGGTTTCTTAGGTTTAGCTTTAACTGTAGCTTTCGCATCTTGTAACAACACTGAGAAAAAAGCTGAAGGTGCTGCTGATTCAGCATCTGCTTTAGTTGACTCTGCTGCTAACACATTAGATTCAGCTAAAACTACTGTAGATTCAGCTGCTGCTAAAGTTGATTCAGCTGCTACTAAAGTTGATTCAGCTGCTACTAAAAAATAATTTTAGAAACTGAATAACGTATTCGAAGAGGCTTTTCGCAAGAGAAGCCTCTTTTTTTTAAAAAAATATTGAAGAGCAGGGTTACCTTTTTCATTTACCGGTATCAAGTCTTAAATAACAAGATTTAGAAATTACTTTTAATTTTAATAAAATGAAAAACGCATTCAAATTAGGTTTCTTAGGATTGGCTTTAACTGTAGCCTTCGCTTCATGTGGTGAAACTGGTAAAAAAACTGACGCAGCTACTGATTCAGCTAACACTGCTTTAGACTCAGCTAACACTGCTTTAGATTCAGCTAATACTGCTGTTGATTCAGCTAAAACTGCTGTTGACTCAACTAAAGCTGCTCACTAATTCTTCGAAACAGAATTTTAACAGTATAAAAGCCTCCCGTTAACGGAGGCTTTTTCTATATCTATCCCAATTAAATTGCTAAGCTCCAAGCATTTTTTTACCTTTGCCAAAAATCATTCAATCTATGGCTTTATCATCCTTAACAGCAGTTACGCCTATTGACGGACGCTATTACAATAACACCAATGAACTTGCGGCTTTTTTCTCTGAATTTGCCTTAATAAAATATCGAGTACGCGTCGAAGTCGAATATTTTATAGCGTTAAGCGAATCAGGAATCGCTCAGTTGCAACATTTCGATAAAACGTTGAACGAAAAATTAAGAGATATCTATCGAAATTTTTCTGAAGAAGATGCAATCTGGATCAAGAATACCGAAAAAGTTACCAATCATGATGTTAAAGCTGTTGAATATTTTTTAAAAGATCAATTTGAAAAACTGGGCTTGCAGGATTATCTTGAATTTATTCACTTTGGCTTAACATCTCAGGATATCAACAACACAGCCATTCCACTTTCCTGGAAAGAGGCTATCAAAGAATGTTATACCCCGGTCATTGATGAATTGCTCCATGAATTAAGGTCTTTGGCAACCTCTTGGTCTGACATTCCTATGCTCGCCCGTACCCACGGACAACCTGCATCTCCAACTCGCTTAGGTAAAGAACTTTATGTTTTTGTCGAACGTATTGAGCGTCAGCTACAGCTTTTACATACCGTACCGTATTCAGCAAAGTTTGGTGGGGCAACGGGTAATTTCAATGCTCATCATGTGGCTTATCCAGAAACCAACTGGATTGACTTCGGTAATAACTTTGTCAATACTATCTTGGGATTGGATCGTTCACAAACCACGACCCAAATTGAGCACTATGACAATTTTGCCGCTAGCTGTGATGCATTAAAACGAGTCAATAATATTATCATCGATCTGTGCCGTGATATATGGACTTATATCTCCATGGAATATTTTAAGCAAAAAATCACTGCCGGTCAAATTGGCTCTTCTGCAATGCCACACAAAGTCAATCCAATCGACTTTGAAAATGCAGAAGGAAATTTAGGCATTGCCAATGCTATATTTGAACATTTAGCGGCCAAATTACCGATTTCACGTCTTCAAAGGGACTTAACAGATTCAACTGTGTTACGTAATATCGGTGTTCCATTTGCACATACCTTAATTGCGGTAAAATCGACATTGAGAGGTTTACGTAAATTAATATTGAATGAACAGGCCTTAGCGAATGATCTTGAAAATAATTGGGCTGTTGTTGCCGAAGCGTTACAAACAATCTTGCGCAGGGAAGGTTATCCAAAACCTTATGAAGCACTGAAAGATCTCACACGCACCAATACACAGGTGACCAAAGAGACCATTGCATCGTTTGTGGACAATCTCAATGTTTCTGAAGAGGTAAAAGCGGAATTAAAAGCAATCAGCCCTTCTAATTACACAGGTGTCACTTTATAAGCTTTGACTTATAGATGACCTTAACAACGCTTCTTTTGATATATCTTTGTTTGGAATAAAAATAAAATTTAAATGGCTACTATCAACGTATATACAGAATCTACTCCCAATCCTTCAACCATGAAGTTTTTGGTCAATAAATTATTGATCAACGGTAGTGTGGATTTTCCAAATAAAGAAGCTGCACAAGATTCACCTTTCGCACAGGAGTTGTTCAAATTCAATTTTGTAAACGGTGTATTCTTCGCAAGCAATTTTGTGACCATTACCAAAACAGAAGATGCGGAATGGGAAGATATTGAAGCCTTATTGAAAGACTTTGTAAAAGGTGCTGTTGAATCTGAGCTTGCAGTAAAAGCTGTGCATCATGATTCAGAAGTAAACTTTGAAGGCACAGAAACAGAAGTAAAAATTCAACAGGTATTACATGATTATGTACGGCCAGCTGTTGAACAGGATGGCGGTGCCATTCATTACAAATCCTTCAACGAAGGTATCGTAACTGTTGAATTAAAGGGATCCTGTAGTGGTTGCCCTTCATCAACGATTACGTTAAAAGCTGGTATCGAAGGTTTATTAAAACGTATGGTTCCGGGTGTAACGGAAGTCGTTGCAGAAGCAATGTAGGAACTCATACCAACCAATAGTAAATAGAAAATGGATCCGGCACATGTACCGGATCCATTTTCTATTTTTAGAGCGATTTGATATCTCTATTGATGCAAGCACAACGACATCACTAATTGACGACATCAAAAGAATCTCTCAACGGCAGATTAGCGGATGAATTTCCGATAAAGATTTCAAATCTTCCCGGCTCTACAGTCCACTTGTTATATTGATCCAACAACTCGAGATGTGCCGGTAAAATTGAAAACTGAATAGACTTTTTCTCACCAGGATTCAATTCGATTTTTTCGAAACCACGCAGATCCATCTCGTAAGTTGTAACGGAAGAAACCACATCTTTGACATATAGTTGAACGACCTCCGCACCCTTTCTTTTTCCGATATTTTGTACATCTACCGTAACAGTCAACGAGTCTGTTGGTCGTATTTGCTTTTTATTCAGCCGCAAATTTGAAAATTGAAAATCGGTATAACTTAAGCCATAACCAAAAGGATAAAGGAATCCAACAACCCGACTATTTCCCCAGCCATTGGGTCCCACACCGGGTTGCCCCGCCTGTGCCGCGGGTTTGGTCGGGAAATTCATTTCTATCTGTCCAACAGATTTAGGAAAAGAAATCGGAAGCTTTCCGCTCGGATTATACTCACCAAATAACATATCTGCCACAACATGTCCAGATTGACCACTGAGAAACCAGCTCTCCACAATCGCAGGCAAGTATTTATTTTCCCAATTGATGGATAACGGTCTTCCATTTACGAGTACCAGAATGATAGGCTTTCCGGTTTCTTTTAACTTCATCAAATAATCACGCTGTTTACCGGGCAGATTGAGATCTGAGCGAGATCGGCTTTCACCAACTTCACGTTCTGATTCGCCCATGACGGCGATAATTAGATCTGATTCCTGCCCAAGGCGGATACCTGTGGTCATACTTTCAATTTCCTCGTTCGACAGATCCGTTGGTATAATTTCACTTTCAGGCCAGTTTTTATCGACAACATCCACCCCTTTCGTATAGTTTACCTGCAGTGCTTTGTCCTTGGCATATGCTATAATACCATCCTTAATAGTTGCTATTGGATTATTGGATGGACCATAGCGACTTGTCGTGTAATTTGTTGCCTCGGCCATGGGGCCAGTGACCAAAATGCGCTTGTATTTATTGATATCAATAGGAAGGAGATCCTGTTCATTTTTTAGCAAAACAATGGATTCCCTGTTCACCTGCAGCGAAATATTTTCGTCGGCTTGGGTATGGACTTTCTGATCCGCTAAGTTGGTATTGTCGACAAGCGGATGATCAAATAGTCCCAGTTTAAACTTGACCGTTAGTACTTCTCGAACACGTTGATTCAATACATTCATGTCTAGTCCACCTTCGTCGATAAGTTCCATCAAGGGAGTCAAGTAAGTATTCGGCGGATCGAAATTCGTCCGGACATTAAGTCCGCCTTCTAATGCTTGCCGTATGGCGTCTTTATAATCTTTGGCAACATGGTGTTTACTGCTAATAAATTCGAGCGCTTCGCTATCGGAAACAATATAACCTTCAAATCCATAATCCTTCCGCAACAAATCTTGCAGGAAATATTTACTTGAAGAAACTGGTACACCATCATAGTCGTTGTAACTGCTCATGATCCCCAGCGGCTTAGCCTCTTTAACCACTCTTTTAAAAGGATATAAATGGAGTTCATGCATTTCACGAAATCCAATGTGCGGATCTGTCCGTGCGTTTCCGTCCCGCCCACCCTTAGGTACGGAATAAACGGCATAATGTTTCAGGGTTGAAGCAATGCCGTTTTGCTGAATACCCAATACAGCTTGTTTCCCCATTTCAGCAATATGAAAGGGATTTTCACCATAAGTTTCCACTACGCGTCCCCAGCGCGGATCGCGAGAAACATCGAGGATAGGCGCATAGACATTGGTATATCCTAAGTATTTAGCTTCTCTTCCGACGATCTCACCAGCGGTTCTAACCAATTTTGTATTCCAGGTACTTCCGATATTGATCGGTGCCGGTAATGGTGTCGCCCTATCATGGTTTAGACCATGTATCCCTTCATTCGTAAAATCAACAGGGATCCCCAGGCGAGTATGTTCAATAAACCACTTTTGCACATTATTCAAAGCGACAGCATGACGACTGAAGGGATAGGAAAAAGAACTTTTTGCGGACTTATTATAGGCTAAGCTGTTTAACATTTCATCAATATTGGCCAATCCATGCTTCCATATTTCCTTGTCCCAGGCGGCGGCAGGCTGTTCATCCTTCAAAACTCGTCCATACCCATAGAGGGTAACGGTTTGATTAGCCTTTTCCTGGGTAGTCATCTGGCTCAATAAATCATCTACGCGACTCGCTATGGGTTGTTTGGAATCCTCATAGACATCCTTTTTACCGTTTTTATTGAAATCGATCCAATCTTGATGATAAATGGCTTTATCCTGAGCGAAAGAATAGAATTGTAATGCGGAAAATGCAGCAACAAGCAATAAGCGTTTAGAATGACAGGGCATTATCTTGAAAATTGTGGGTTTTATAATTAAAAGCAAGGTACAAAAAAAGTCAACATCAAAAAGTTAAAAGTTGAAATGGGGGCAGTCCACAGGTCAGGGGCTGATCAAAATAAAGAAATTCACTTTTTAACAAGCATCTAGCTTAAAAATAGTTAACTTTACGACCAATTGTGAAACCAACAAAAAAAATGAGTGCAGATATTAACAAACTAGAACAAATTGCATCACAAGTAAGACGTGATATCGTACGTATGGTACACGCTTGTCAATCAGGACACCCAGGTGGTTCATTAGGTTGTACAGATTACTTTGTGGCGCTTTATTTCAATGCAATGAAACGTAATCCTTCCTTTGTTATGGACGGAAAAGGTGAAGATTTATTCTTCTTGTCAAACGGACACATTTCACCTGTATTTTACAGTACATTGGCACGTGCGGGGTATTTTGAAGTAAGCGAACTGGCAACATTCAGAAAAATCAATTCTAGACTACAAGGTCACCCAACGACACACGAAGGCCTTCCGGGCATCCGTATTGCGTCAGGATCTTTGGGTCAGGGATTATCCGTTGCTATTGGAGCCGCACAGGCAAAAAGATTGAATAAAGACAATAATCTAGTTTATGTATTAATGGGTGATGGTGAATTGCAGGAAGGCCAAGTTTGGGAAGCCGCAATGTATGCGCCGCACAACAAA
The DNA here is from genome assembly GCF_002484085.1 of Sphingobacterium sp. UBA7625. Lineage (NCBI taxonomy): Bacteria > Pseudomonadati > Bacteroidota > Sphingobacteriia > Sphingobacteriales > Sphingobacteriaceae > Sphingobacterium > Sphingobacterium sp. UBA7625. The sequence goes on along the minus strand of NZ_DLJD01000020.1, from coordinate 22,778 downwards.
ATTGACAACTTGATTGCTACAGTTGATTACAATAATGCACAGATCGATGGATCTACAGATCAGGTACTGTCATTAGGCGATCTTCGTGCTAAATGGGAAGCTTTTGGCTGGGATGTGATGGAAGTGGCTAAAGGAAACGATATGGCTTCAGTAGTTGCTGGCTTAGCAGAAGCAAAATCACGTACCGGAAAAGGTAAACCAGTGATTATCTTATTGCACACAGAGATGGGAAAAGGTGTTGATTTCATGATGGGTTCTCATAAATGGCACGGTGTTGCTCCAAATGACGAACAATTGGCGTCGGCATTGAATCAACTTACTGAAACTTTAGGAGATTACTAGAAATGAAAAAATATACTTACACAGAGTCAAAAGATACACGTTCAGGTTTTGGAGCTGGTTTATTGGAAGCTGGAAAACAAAACGAAAATGTAGTAGCATTATGTGCTGATTTGATCGGATCATTGAAAATGAACGATTTTATCAAAGAATTCCCAGAGCGCTTTTTCCAAATCGGTATTGCTGAGGCAAACATGATGGGTATCGCTGCTGGACTTACTATCGGTGGTAAAGTTCCTTTCACAGGTACATTTGCCAACTTCTCTACGGGCCGTGTTTATGACCAAATCCGTCAATCTATTGCATATTCAGATAAGAATGTGAAAATTGCCGCTTCTCATGCTGGATTAACCTTAGGTGAAGATGGTGCAACACACCAGATTTTGGAAGACATTGGATTGATGAAAATGTTACCCGGAATGACTGTAATTAACCCTTGCGACTTCAACCAAACAAAAGCGGCTACTATTGCGGCAGCAAAATTTGAAGGTCCGGTTTATTTACGCTTCGGCCGTCCGGTAGTTCCTAACTTCACACCTGCGGATCAGGAATTTGTCATCGGAAAAGCTATCCTATTAAATGAAGGCACAGATGTAACCATCATCGCTACAGGTCACTTGGTATGGGAAGCCATTCAAGCAGGAGAAAAATTAGCTGAATTGGGCATCAGTGCCGAGATCATCAATATCCATACCATCAAACCGTTGGATGAGGAAGCGATTTTGAAATCTGTTGCAAAAACAAAATGTGTCGTGACTGCTGAAGAACACAACCGTCTAGGCGGATTGGGGGACAGCGTTGCACAGGTATTGGCAAAAGAATTACCTAGCCCACAAGAGTATGTAGCCGTAAATGACAGCTTTGGAGAATCAGGTACTCCAGCACAACTTATGGAGAAATATGGTTTGAACGCAGACGCTATCGTTGCTGCTGCTCAAAAGGTAATCAAAAGAAAATAAGAAAACTACACAGGTCAATATATGGATGACGCTTTAATTATAGCAAAATTCGCCGAAGAAAATACGCGAGAAGAAGCTTTCCGTTTATTGTTGAAAAAATATCAACAAAAGATTTATTGGCATGTGCGAAGAATGGTAATCGATCATGATGATGCAGATGATGTCGTGCAGGATATTTTCGTCAAAGTATGGAAGAACCTTGGTAACTTTCGTGAAGATTCACAATTGTACACCTGGCTATATCGGATCGCAACAAATGAATGTATTACATTCTTAAATAAAAAAAAGCAAAAGCAGAACGTGTCGTTGGACGACGACACGACTGCTTATTTAGCAGAAACACTTGCTGATGGCAATTACTTTAATGGCGACAAAGCGCAAATGAAATTGCAACAGGCTTTATTGACATTGCCCGAGAAACAGAAATTGGTTTTCAACATGAAATATTTTGAAGATATGAAGTATGAAGAGATTTCGGAAGTACTGGGTACAAGTGTTGGAGCGTTAAAAGCCTCCTATCATTTGGCCGTAAAAAAAATAGAGTCTTTTTTTAATAACCACGATTAAACCTTTTAGCCCAACTAGGCTCTAATAGATACTATGAAGGAAAATAGCACATATCATGATGGGCTGGAGTTTAATCATCTTCCAGAATCATTGCGTAAAAATCCTTTTGCCGTGCCTGAAAATTATTTCAGTGATTTGGAATCTAAAATAATAGGGCGAGTCAAATGGATGGAATGCAAGGATGAATCTGTATTTGAGGTTCCTGAAGGATACTTTGATTCACTCCCAGATCTCGTGCTGAGCAAAATAGCGGAGGATTCCCTCAAAAACAAGGTCACTTTGGAGGGCTTTACTATTCCTGAACAATATGCTGCGATATTAACAGAAGATATCTTTCATCGAATTTCAGAAGAAAACTTAAAAGAAAAAATCCAATCGGATGGCTTTACGGTGCCAACAGGTTATTTTCAAACGCTTGAGCAAAATATCACTACAACTCTTGCAGAAACAGAATTAAAGGATATTGTTGCAACAGATGGCTTTGCTGTTCCTGTAAATTATCAGCTAGATCTTGAAGCAGCTATTTTAGCCCGTATTACTGAAGAAAAATTGAAGGAGGCTGTACCAACAGAGGGTTTTGAAGTTCCTGTAAATTATCATTCAGATCTTGAAGCAACTATTTTAGCCCGTGTTACTGAAGAAAAATTAAAAGATGCCATTCCCGCGGCAGGTTTTGATATTCCCTCTCATTATTTTGATAATCTTTCAGATAAGATTATTGGCGCTATTCAGGAAGCTGAACAAGAAAGAGATTCAACGCCTATCCATCACTTAGGGAAACCAAAAAAATGGTATGCTAGATATGCCGTAGCAGCATCGTTCACAGCTATGTTAGGCCTTGGGGGGTATTGGGGATACCAATACCAGCAACAAAATGCTTTTGCTCAAGAGCAAGATAACTTAGCCGAAGAACAGTTGAGTCAACATTTATCTGAAATACCAAAGCAGGAAATTATTAATTATCTTTCTGCTTCTGCTTCAGGGGATGACATTATATATATGTCCCAATATACGGATGAAACAAATCTTCCGACAAAAGGATTTGGCACTAATATATCTAAACAAGAGATAGAAGATTATCTAAACTATACCTTATAATGATGTTCAACAAAAAAAACATATGGATAACATTGTTCTTTAGTATATTTTCTATTGCCTTGGGCTTTGCACAAGACAAAAATCGTTTCCAAGCTATTGAAAATGAAAAAATAGCTTACATCACTAAAGAACTAGATTTGACTCCCAAAGAAGCACAGCAATTTTTTCCGCTGTATAATGAATATAGCCAGACGTTATGGGATATCCGGAAAGAAAAATTAAATGGTGCTCCTAAAAACAGTTTTAGAGGTGGATCGAGGGATGTATTACAGTATGATGCCAAAGAGGTACAGATAAAAAAAGAGTACCGCGCAAAATTTGCCAAAGTAATAGGCAATGCCCGGGCTTCACAATTCTTTGAAGTAGAGCAGGAGTTCAGGGAACATCTCTATAAATCTTTAAAAAATAGGGGTAGATAATCCCGAAAATAAAAAAGAAGTCTTAAAGACTTCTTTTTTATTTTCGGACATTTGTAAAATCATGTTAAGCAATAGAGAATTATTTTTAATGAACACCGCTCAGACCTCTAGCTCACCTAGATTGGTTGAAGTGGTTAAGGCCGAAGGGGTTTACCTATATGGGCCTAATGGAGAGGAGTATATGGATCTTGTCTCCGGATTTAATGTGAGCAATATTGGGCATCGTCACCCCAAGGTGCTCGAAGCCATAAAGACTCAACTCGATCAGTATTTGCATGTCACTGTCTATGGTGAATTTGTTCAGGCGCCACAAGTCCTGTTTGCAACAGAATTATTAGCAGAATTACCTTCAAATTTTCAATCGGTATACCTGACCAACAGTGGTGCAGAAGCTGTAGAAGGGTCTATGAAAATAGCTAAGAAGTATACCGGACGAAGGCAAATTATCGCAGCCAAGAAGGCTTATCATGGTAGTACACAAGGTGCTCTTAGTCTTATCGGGAACGATGAATACCGTCAGGCCTATGCCCCACTCCTTCCGGAAATAGACTTTATTAAGTTTAATGATCCCGGGGACTTAGCGAATATTACAGATAAAACTGCAGCCTTCATCCTAGAAGCCATTCAAGGGGAAGCTGGCGTCAGAGTTCCTGATATACCCTATATGCAAGCGGTAAGAAAACGTTGTGATGAGACAGGCACACTACTCATATTTGATGAAATCCAGACTGGTTTTGGTCGTACAGGAAAACTGTTTGCCTTCGAACATTTCGGTATTGTACCTGATATACTGATGTTGGCCAAAGGCATTGGTGGCGGTATGCCATTGGGCGCCTTTGTTGCCGCTAAAGAAGTAATGGATGTCATTAAAGACAATCCGATGTTGGGTCATATCACCACATTCGGAGGCCATCCTGTAAGTTGCGCCGCTGCACGTGCATCGCTTGCTGTAATTAAATCGGAGAAGTTGGTAGAACAGGTAGCTTACAAGGCTAATTTATTTCGTAAAAAACTCAGCCATCCGGCAATCAGAGAAATCCGTGGACTAGGACTTATGATGTGCTTACAATTGGACAGCTTTGAGCAAGTCTATAGTGTCAGTAAGTATTGTGCTGAACAGGGAGTGATGATCGACTGGTACCTTCATTGTGAAACGGCACTTCGTGTAGCCCCACCGTTAACCATTACCGAAGCTGAAATAGAAAAAGCCTGTAACATCATTGTAAAAGGTTTGGAAAAATATGCTAAAAGTATGTAACTTTAAAGCATAACAAAAACCTAATAATGAGCACAAACCGCAGATCATTTATCAAAAAAAGCATAATTGGTGCCGGTCTTTTGACTGGTGCTAATTTATTGGGCAACGAAGCTTACGCCTATGGAGACAGCTTCAAATCTTCAAAAATAAGTTTGAATGATGGAGACGTCATCCTATTTCAGGGCGACTCCATTACGGATGTGGGCCGCGATAGGGATAACAGAAAAGCCAATGACACCAACGCCTTGGGGCGCGGTTATGCTTTATTGGCTGCAAGCGAACTATTGAATAAATATGCCGCAAAGAATCTAAAAATTTACAATACCGGAATCAGTGGCAATCGTGTTCCCGACCTACAAAAACGCTGGGCAGAGGATACTTTAGCAATCAAACCAACCGTATTGAGTATCTTAATCGGTGTAAATGATTTTTGGCGAACCATAGACCGTGGAGCCAAAACAACTGTTGAAGAATATAAATCCCAATACCAACAATTGTTGCAAGAGACCTTGCAGAAACTTCCGAATGTTAAACTGATAATTGGAGAACCTTTTGCCGTAAAAGGTGTTGGCCATATCACAGATGCCTGGTATCCCAAATTTTTAGCCTATCAGGAGACTGCACGTGAAATCGCAAAAGAATTCAATACGATACTCCTCCCCTATCAGAAAATCTTTGATAACGCACAAAAGACAGCTCCGGGAGCCTATTGGGCAGCGGATGGTGTACACCCTACGCTAGCAGGAGCACAAATGATGGCAACAGCCTGGATGGATTGCATCAAATAATATAAACAAGAGAAGAGGGCCGATATTTTGGCAATATCCGCCCTCTTATTTATTATTAAATCGTATACTAAATCTCTTTGTAAGGGGTCTTTTGTAAGTCTGGAAGAAAATAAGCGACGATACCTATCAAGGGTAAATATGAACACAGGTGATAAATAAACTCGATGGAGGTATGATCTGCCTGCCAACCGAGAACGGCAGATCCTATCCCGCCCATGCCGAATGCAAAACCATAAAATAGCCCCGAAACCATTCCCAGCTTTTTAGGCAGTAATTCCTGCGCATAGACGATAATGGCTGGAAAGGCCGAAGACAATATCAGTCCGATAATGACAATCAGTATTCCGGTCATGGTGAGACCAACGTAAGGTAAAGCCAATGCAAAGGGTGCTACACCTAAAACCGAAAACCAAATTACATATTTCCTGCCAAAACGATCCCCGAAAGCTCCACCGAGCAAGGTACCAACCGCAACAGCTATCAGAAAGTAAAACAGGTACACCTGTGCTTCAACTTCATTTATCCCAAATTTTTTCATGGTATAAAACTGAAAATAGTTTGTAATACTGGCGATATAGAAATACTTTGACACGATCAACAACAGTAGAATAACAACGGTAGTCACAATACGTGAATTGGGTAGATCCGGTACACGAATAACTCTTTTTGTCGTTCTGGAAACATTTGCAAGCCTACGTTTATACCAAGTACCAATATAATAGGAGATAAACTGACCAACAATGGTAAATAAACACATCCAGGCGATGGCCTGTTGACCACGAGGCAAGACCAGAAAAGCAACGATAATAGGTGCCAAAGCAGTACCTGCATTTCCGCCGATTTGAAATATAGACTGAGCCATACTGCGTCTGCCACCCGAAGCCATATAGGCTACCCGCGAAGATTCAGGGTGAAAAATCGAGGAACCAATACCTACCAGGAAAACGGAAAACAAGATCCATGCATATGTATGTGCCTGGGAAAACAGCAACATGCCCACAAGGGAAAAGGACATACCGATAATCTGTGAATATGGCACAGGCCGCTTATCGGTAAAAGACCCTACAACAGGCTGAAAAATTGACGCAGCAATCTGATACACCAATGTAATCATCCCAACCTGTGAAAAACTCAGGTGATGCTCTTCTTTTAATAAAGGATAGGTCGCAGGAATGACAGCCTGAATAAGATCATTCAGCAGGTGCACCATACTCACGGCAAACAAAATAGAAAAAATAGGTCTGGTTTCTTTTTCTCTGATCATGATTTCGCTTAAATTAAAAAGGTCGATTCATTCAAATCAACCTGTATATCTGCATTTATATTACACGTACCAACAATCCTTTGAGGTATTCACCTTCCGGAAAGGAGGCCCGTACAGGGTGATCCTCTGGCTGGTGGAATTGTCTAATAAATTGTATTTCTTTGCCTGCATCCAATGCTGCCCATGCTAGTACTTGCTTAAAGGTATCCATATCCATTGCGCCAGAGCAAGAAAAGGTCGCTAATAATCCACCGCTATTCAGCAGCATTAAGCCCCTACGGTTTAAATCTTTATAAGCCCGTGACGCACGATCCAAAGCTGACCGGGAAGGCGCATATTTAGGTGGATCCAGGACAATCAGATCGAATTTTTCTCCTTCATCCATAAACTTGCGCAATTGCTTATTGACGTCGGACAATATTACTTTATGCCGACTTGGCTCAAATCCGTTTTCGATAACATTTTTTTCCAACGTTTCAATGGCCAATGCCGAACTATCCACCGAAACGACTTGACTTGCTCCAGCTTTTAAGCTGTTCAATGTGAATCCACCAGAATAGCAGAAACAATCCAATACACGTTTATTGGCGACATATCCTGCGGTCAACAATCTATTTTCCCGCTGGTCACAGTAAAATCCCGACTTTTGTCCGTCAATAATATTTACTTTATAATGAAGGCCGTTTTCGATAACGTCTACAAATTCAGGCGGCAACTCTCCAGACAAAAGACCATTTGTATCAGGTAAACCTTCATGTTCACGGGATTTTAGATCGCTCCGCTCGTAGATACCTGTAGGATCGAGCAGGGTATTTAATTCTGCGATAATAATGTCTTTAACCTTCTCTACCCCTACCGAATGAACTTGAATGGAAATAAAATCAGCATACTTATCAACGATTAATCCAGGCAGAAAATCTGCTTCCGCAAAAATGAGGCGGACTGTGTTCGTCATACCATCCTGGATTAAATGCTCTCTCGCCGCTACCGCCTTTTGAATACGGGTACGCCACCAATCCGCATCAATCTGAGCGTTTGGATTCCATTCCAATAAACGAATGGCTACCCGGGAACTATTGTGAAATAATCCATATGCGATAAACTCTCGCTCGGCATTGTATACGCCAACAACTTCGCCATCTTCTATCTTATCGGACAATGATTTAATTGCTCCAGAAAATACCCAAGGATGCAATTGCCAGGCAGCTTTATCCTTACCCTTATTCAAATAAACTGATTTCATTACTGCAAAATTAACTTATTAATTGTAAAATTTTGATTCTTTATTTGCAATAAAAAAAAGACTGAAAGAAATATTCTCGTACATTTACAAAATGAATTTAAAACATCTTTTATTAACTACGGTAATTATTACTACTACATTTTCTTGCAAAAAATCAGATCCTGACCCCGCAATTAAAAATGAGGAGGATCTTGAGATTGTTAATTCGACTACATTTGAGAAAATAGAAATGAAAGTCAGTCAAGAAATTAAAGCGGAACCTTATTTTATGGTTGGCTATGGTTATGACGCTAAAGAAAACCTTCTTTTTGTCAATAAAGGTCTTCGTGGAAAAATCCTTGACACAGAAAAATTAAAGCAATCTTCGTCTATTTTCAGAACAACAAGCACTTCAGGCGGGGGCGGCGTACTCGAAGATATTACAAAGGAGCAATTGTTAAAAAAGTTGGAGTTAAAATTCGATTTTGACGGGGAGCAACTTGCCACAACTGAAACAGATGCCTTAACAAATATTCCGTCTGATCAGAAAATCCAACTAACAAACTATTATACAGTAGGCTTTCAATACAATACGCACGAGTTTGCCGCAGAAAATCCAAAATTTCAAAATCAAGAATTCATCAATTTTGTAAAGAATAATACGCCTGAACAAATTTTAAAAAAATACGGTACACACCTTATATTGAGTTGCTCAAAAGGGGCATCAGTAAATTTTGCAAAATACCTAGACAAAAAAACTATTCTTGAAGATAAAGTCATAAAAAATTGGAAAATTATTGCATTTGTTTCAGGTGCTGATTTCAGATTATTTGATTTTCATCCGATAAAGAATACTATTGATATTACCGCATGGTTAACGTCTTTGACAGAAGAAAATGGAGAGTTTGTAGATTTTGACAGATATAGACCAATACCGATTTATGAGTTAATTTCCGATAAAAGCAAAAAGCTCGAATTAAAGAATTATATAGATAACTATCTTGGCATAAAAAAGGGCTCCTAATGGAGCCCTCCGCGTTTAGTTATGGTTGATTAGATATCTTTTGAACGCTTCGAAGTCTACCGCCAAAGGTTCCGCTAGTTTTTCTTTTCCTTGCAACGCTTCTGCACCGTCCGGCAATGCAATTTTTGCGAACACTTCAGCATCTATCGCATCCGGGAATTTGCAGGGATGTGCTGTAGATAAGAATACCGAAGCGTAATGACCCGGATTTTCTTTAGCATAAGCTTTCGCACCAAGCCAAGCAATCGCCGTGTGTGGACAGGCAATGTAATTTGCTTCTTGCACGAGCTTATCCATCCCAACTTTTGTTTCTTTATCAGTAAAGGTATAGGAAGAAAGCATTGCTTTTAGCTCTGCAAGATTACCTGCAAAAAGATCCTGAATCCGCACCCAATTGCTTGGGTTTCCCACATCCATGGCATTGCTCAATGTCTGGACAGAAGGTTTGGGTTCATATTGTCCTGAAACAAGAAATCTCGGTACGGTATCGTTGACATTTGTCGCTGCCACAAAATGTTTGACAGGAAGTCCCATTTTGTAAGCTAACAAACCTGCGCCAATATTTCCAAAATTACCACTTGGCACAGTAAACACGACTTCATTGATACCTTGGGATTTCAGTTGGGCATAAGCATAAAAATAGTAGAAGGTTTGCGGGATCAATCGGGCAATATTGATTGAATTGGCAGATGTCAATCGCAATGTTTGATTGAGCTCTTCATCATTAAACGCCTGTTTCACGAGCGCCTGACAATCGTCAAATGTACCATCGACCTCAATGGCACGTATATTTTGCCCGTTTGTTGTCAACTGTAGCTCTTGTACCTCGGAAACTTTGCCTTTGGGATATAATATGGTCACACGAGTCCCCTCTACTCCCAAGAAACCTAATGCCACAGCTCCTCCAGTATCGCCTGAAGTTGCGACGAGCACATCCAGCAATTTATCATCAGCTTTAGAAAAGTATCCCATAATACGGCTCATAAATCGAGCTCCAAAATCCTTAAAAGCATAAGAAGGTCCATGAAATAGCTCTAGTACAGCTGTACTATCGGTCAGGAATTTTACGGGTGCATCAAAATTAATCGCTTCATTGACGATTTTCTTTAAATCCGGCTTAGGAATATCACTCCCTAAAAGTGTCGAGGCTACCTCCAACGCAATTTCCTGCAAAGAATATTGTTGGATATTTTTGATGAATAAAGGGTCCAGCTGCGGTATTTGTTCAGGCATATACAATCCTTTATCCGCTGGCAATGAATTAAATACGGCATCTTTGAAAGAGACAGCCAATGTTCTATTATTTGTACTGTAAAACTTCATCTTTTAATATTTACTTTAACATACATCTATACTGAATACGGTCCCCTTGTATATGATACAGTGGTCATACGATCAGTCAGGCGCCACCTTCCATGTACTATTTTTATAAACACGGTATGGCAAATTTTTAATTTAATACTCTCGGTCCTTCTATATTTACTTTTGAGACGTAGCCAAAGCTGTCAATTTCATTTTCCTTGAGATGAGCCTGGATGCTGTCTGCAATCTTTTTGGCTATCTGCTCATCCCGTGTCATTGCAACGACCGAGGGGCCTGAACCTGATATACCAAAGCTCAGAGCTCCATGCTGTAGTGCGATTTCCTTCATTTCATAAAACTGCGGAATCAATATCGCACGCGTGGGCTCTATAAGAATATCCTTCATGCTCCGGGAAATCAGATCATAATCTTCTTTAAATAAAGCCGCTACCAATCCGGCAATATTGCCCCATTGCGTCACAGCATCTTTTAATAAGACTTTATCTTTGATTAATTGTCGTGCGTCACGTGTAGGGACATCGACCTGTGGAAACACCACTGCTGCCACTAATTCCTTCGGTGAAGGAATAGAAACAACATCCAAAGGCTCATTGCCCCTGATTAACGTTATACCTCCATAAAGTGCTGGCGCAACATTATCGGCATGACCGGTACCACAGGCTAATCGCTCCCCCTCGACACAGAACGGTAACAATTCTTCTTTCGTTAATGGGTTGCCAAGCATAACATTGATCGCAAAAAGTCCGGCCACCGTACTCGCCGCACTGGAGCCCAAACCCGATCCGATTGGCATGTGCTTGTGCAATTCAATTTCGACACCGACTTTCGACGCAATATTTAGCGCTTGCAACAGGTACTGAACACAAGCAGACACGGTGTTTTTACTGGGGTCGAGCGGGAGTCTACCATCATCTCCTGTGATCTCTTTTATGGTCACTCCGGGCTGCTGTTTGCGCCGCATGATAACTTCATCTCCCGGCTGCTCCACCGCAAAACCCAGTATATCAAAACCACAGATCATATTCGCAACAGTTGCAGGAGCAAATACCCGAACTTCCGGCAGCATCTTGTCCAAATCGATGACTTTACCTTTTAGATATTCTACATTTAAATTATTAGCCATTACTTCAATCGTTATTTACTTCAAAATAGTCTTATGCTCCAACGTTAACCAAATCTGCGAACACGCCCGCCGCAGTCACTTCAGCACCGGCTCCGGGGCCCTTGACAACCAAAGGGCGTTCTTTGTATCTTTCTGTGGTAAAGGAAATAATGTTATCACTACCCGATAACGCGTAAAAAGGGTGGTTTTCGTCTACAAATTGGATCGCTATAGAAACTTTTCCATTTTCAAGCTTTCCGATATAACGTATTACTTTCTTCTCACGGGCAGCTCTTGCTTTCATATCTTCGAAATAAGCATTCTCATTTTGTAATTCCGCATAGAAGGCGTCCACGGTATCGGCCTTTAGACAGGCCTCCGGAAGAATCGGTCCCAGATCTACATCTTCCGCTTCAACGGCATAGCCAGCGTCTCTTGCCAAAATCAACATTTTACGCATAAAGTCTATTCCCCCCAAATCATCCCTTGGATCCGGTTCGGTATAGCCCAACTCTTGCGCTTGCTTAACAACATTGAAAAAAGTAGCATCGTCTTTGAAATTGTTGAAGATGTAAGATATCGTACCTGAAAGAATGGCCTCGATCTTTAAGATACGGTCGCCACTCAACATCAAGTCTTTAAGAACCCTTACGATGGGTAGCCCGGCACCGACATTCGTCTCATAGAAAAAGTCCACCCCATGTTTATGGGCAGTATCGCGAAGCGTCTTATATTGTGCATACTTTCCAGAATTCGCGATTTTATTACAGGTTACGATGGAGATATTGGATTTAAAAATATCTTCATAATACGTGGCCGGCAACTTGCTTGCTGTATTATCAATAAACACACAGTTTGGTAAGTTTAAGGCTTTCATTTTCTCAATAAATAAAGCCAGATCCGCCTCAGAGCCATTTTTTTCGAGCTCAGCCGACCAATTATTTAGTTCTACACCTTCGGTATTAAATAACATCTTACGGCTATTGGAAATTCCAACCACTTTGATCTCGATATCGTTCTTATCCAGCAGAAAATCATGTTGATCCTCCAATTGTTTAAATAACGTTGCACCGATATTACCTGTACCGATATTAAATACATGCAATGTTTTTTTCAACTCCGCGAAAAAAGCATCGTGAACAGCGTTGAGCGCTTTGGCCAAATCTTCTTTACCGATGATGACGGAGATATTATATTCCGATGACCCTTGTGCTATAGCTCTTACATTGATACCATTTCGTCCAAGGGCAGCAAATAACCTTCCGGACATCCCCGGAGTCCGTTTCATATTTTCGCCAACAATGGCCAATACAGAAAGATTATCCTCTATAGCAGGAATGACCAGCTTATTTGCCTGGATTTCCAGTTCGAATTCAATTTCAATCAACTGTATTGCACGCTTCGCATCCGAGGGATTCACCGCAAAGGTGATGCTATGCTCCGAAGAAGATTGCGTGATCAATACAACATTAATCTGCTCCCTTGCCAACAGCGTAAAAAGTCGTCCGCTAAAACCAGACTTGCCGATCATTCCTGATCCACTTAAATTGATCACAGAAATATCCGAGATAGAAGAAATCCCCTTGATTGGCAACGCTGTTTTTCCGCTATCAAATTGGATTACCGTACCCGAGAAATCAGGCTCAAAAGTATTGCGGATGACAATCGGGATTTTCTTCAAAAATGCGGGTATCATGGTTGGTGGGTAGATTACCTTAGCACCAAAATAAGAAAGCTCCATTGCTTCAGTATAGGAAAGCACCGGGAGTGAAAAGGCTTTTTTCACGATCCGGGGATCAGCAGTCAGCATGCCATTAACATCAGTCCAGATTTCAATCGCTGTCGCATCAAGTATCGACCCAAAAATGGCAGCAGTATAGTCCGATCCGCCTCTTCCCAAGGTGGTGATGCGACCATTCTCATTGCTACCGATAAAACCGGTTACAAAAAGCAATTTATCACTGTGTGTGATATACATTGATTTCACGAGCTGTTCCGTCAGGGCTTCATTTAAATGGGCATTACCAAAGTCGGAATCGGTCTTTACATAATGCGAGGCATCAATAAATAGAGACTCCGGTATATACTGTTCCATTACTTTAGAAACCATATAATTCGAGCATCGCTCACCATAACTCAGAATCAGGTCCTTACTTTGATTACTTAGCTCCTTCAGTGCAAAAATTCCCTGGAGCAGATCCTCGATCTCATTGAAAAATAACTTAAGTTTGGTGAAAACTGGATTTTGAAACTTAACTGCGAGAAGCTCTTTCACGACTGCAAAATGTTTATCCTCCAAAGATTTAAGTCCATCAGAAAAGGACTTTCCTTCTGCCGCGTCCTCTGCCAACTGGGTTAGTAAATTTGTTACTCCTGACATCGCAGATAATACCACCAGTGGCTTTTCCTTAGCATCATAGGATTTCTTAACAATGCTTAAGACTGCTTTGAGACTTTCTACTGTTCCGACTGAAGTTCCTCCAAATTTTAAAACTTTCATACTGATTTATACTGTTTGTTTAGTTTGATTTATGTGATAAAAAAGAAGCGCTTTCCTTTTTGAGGAAAGCGCTTCGAAATATTGTGTCTACAATTATATACAATGAAACTACTTCCTCCTAAGTTTTATCCCGGTGGTAATAATAATCGTTGTAATAATTGTGTTTGTGTTCATTGTTATTGCTTATGTGCAGTAAATATAGAACAAATATTATCACATTCCTAAAGAAAATTAATATTTTTTTTCAGATTCACAAAAACAAGTCTTAAAGAATGATATTCTAACATAAGCCGGTTGTTTTATATGAACCGATACCTCTACTTGCGTGTAGTAAAAGTTCGACAGACCGATTAAATTTCAATATGTTCAAAAAGCGTTAAGAAAGATGTTAAAATTGTTAAAATTTCGTTAAATCGCCTAAAAAAAATTTGACCTTAAACTGATATTGTATTATATTCGCAACAGTGCTGTCCAAAATAGATGACAGTATTGAATTTTAAAAAGTTAAATGTTGTACAAAAAAGCGATTTAATGAAAACAAAGAAATTTATAGCATCAATGCTATTTATCGGCTTATGTCTAGTGTCGCAGGCACAAACCAACAGAAACTCCAAACCAGAATCAGATCCTGATAATCTCGCCAAAGAATACTTCTCACAAATCATGGGAGTTGCAGTCTCAGCAACCACAAATACAAAACTTTATCAATTTGTTTACGAATGGCTAGGTACGCCATATCGGTTGGGCGGAGACTCCAAACGAGGTATTGATTGCTCTAAATTTTCTTACGAATTATACGACAAGGTGTTTAACACCTCTTTGGGCTACAACAGCCGTAATCAGTATTCGCAAGTAAAGACTGTAGAAAAGAATGAATTGAAAGCAGGAGATTTGGTATTCTTCAAAATCAGAAGCAGAAGCATCACTCATGTAGGTGTATATATTGGTGATAATAAATTTGCTCATGCTTCGTCCAGCAAGGGTGTTATGATCAGCAACTTGGACGAGCCCTATTGGAGACGCTATTATTATAATGGTGGCCGTTTGCCAGAAGACCATAAATCGCTCACTGCCGAAATATTAAAAGCAGAAAAAGATAATAAACTGAATTAAGGATTCCGTTATCGAGATACAAAAGTCCAAAGCTTTAAACGGCTTTGGACTTTTTTTATACAATTTAATATCCTATTTTTACCCTATAATCATTGAAATACTATTATGTCTTCAAAGAAAACGCTCATCTTAAATAAAGAACAAATAAAACAGAAGTCTATCCGTATTGCCTATCAGATTTTAGAAGACAATTTTGAAGACGAAACACTTGTTTTGGTTGGGATTGCCGATCGGGGTTATGTATTTGCACAACGCCTTCAGGCGATATTAAAGGATATCTCAGACAAGGAAATTCTTTTGATTAAAGTTACCATGAAGAAAACAAGCCGGTCATTGAGTGCGGGCACGGATTTACCTGTTGACATGGCAAAAGACAAAACGATCATCCTGGTGGATGATGTATTAAATAGTGGCAGAGCGCTGGCTTACGGTTTGGGTGTATTCCTGAATGTTCCATTGAAGAAGATGAGAACGGCCGTACTGATCGATAGGAGCCACCACAAATTCCCGATCTTTAGTGACTACTATGGCACTAAATTGTCTACGATCCTAAAAGAACATGTTACGGTTACCCTCGAAGAATTTGATAACGAAGAAGATGCAGCATGGTTGGTATAACCATGTTGCTATTTCTTTGACACTTTCAGTTTCATTCCCGGCTTAATCCGGCTTCCGTTCAGATCATTATCACTTTTTAAGCGGCCAACGGATACACCATTTTTATTGGCTATCTGCGATAAGGTGTCCCCCTTTTTTACGACATAGTATGCTGTACGTGTAGAAGCACGTTGTTGGCTCTTTTTGGCCGATTTCTCAGCGTTATGCGCTAGCCTTGTACTGACATAACTATCTTCCTTCTTGATCGTTAAATTTTGTCCGGGTACAATCTGACTTCCGCGCAAATTATTCCATGATTTTATATCCTGAACAGTAACTTCAAACTTTTCAGCGATGGAAGCGAATGTTTCCCCTACTTTGACCTTGTATTTTCCACCTTTTAAAAGCTCGGCAGGCTCGCTGGTGCTAGCGCTATTCGTCGTTGTTACCGCAGCAGGAATAGGTGTATTAAGTGCAGCGTAAAGTTCTTCGGTCGCTATTTTCTTATCCAATACAGGCAATACCAATCTTAGAGGAGTTTCTTCCGTACCATTTAAAATATTCTTTTTAAAGCTCGGATTTAGCGCACGGAGTGTTTCTTTGGATACATTCATCACTTCCGCGATCTGGTTTAACGAGATCCGTTTATTAACGTCTAATGCTTGAGTTCGTAGAGAAAGCTCAGTATCAGCTGCATTTATGTTGTTTTCCTCCGCATATTTCATCGCATAAGTCATGGCGATGAATTTGGGAATATAATTTTGGGTTTGTTGGGTAAGATAGGGAGCAATATCCCAAAAGGTAGGCTTTTCTTTACCCGATCGTTGAATTGCCCTGCCCACAGCACCTTTTCCGCCATTGTAGGATGCGATTGCCAAAAGCCAGTCACCATATTGGTCATAGGCCTCTTTCAGTATCTTCGCGATCGCATAACTCGAAGCAATGGGATCCATGCGTTGGTCGGTATAACTATCAACAGTCAAGTTATAGGTCTTTGCTTCATAATACATCAGCTGCCACAGCCCTGTAGCACCAGCGCTCGAAATATCCCTGGGGTTCAACGACGATTCGACCACACTGAGGTATTTCAGTTCCCTAGGTACACCAACTTCATCCAGAATACGATCAAACATTGGAAAGTAATACTGGCCAAGTCCCATCATTCTACACATATATGGATTGTAATTATCAGAGGTGTATTTGGAGATCAGATCTTTTACCCGTGGTGAGTAATCTAAAGGTATTTCCCGCTCTATTGCTTTGAGTTTGCGAACAAGTTGTATTTCTTCATCGGTAATGGTAGCATCATCATTTCGACTATTCCCTGAAGATTTAACACTGTCTAAGTATTGATAAATCTCCTGTTTTTCTTTTTCAATCCTTCCTTGGATGATTTGATGCGTGGCTTCTCTCATGCCTTCCACAGCGCCTTCTTGAGCCATGAGCGGTAGCACATAGCACACCGCTCCTAGTATTGAAATTAACGTCTGTTTTCCGATCATAAATTTACTGTTAAATCCAGGTTCGATTTTTTCTCTTAAAAAATCAACAATAATCTAAACGTTTAGAAATGGATTTTAGTATAAAAATGGTTCTGGACTATTCAGCTATAGGTCCAGGATAAAACAAAATACGATTTTGTTCAACACAAAATCGTATCTATATTACTAGGGACGTGATCTCCCTTATTTGGTATTATCTTCTACTTCGGATTTTTTTTCAGGGGAAGACTCATCTTTTTGGCCTTCTTTGAATTCCTTCACGCCCTTACCCAATCCGCGCATCAATTCAGGAATCTTCTTGCCACCAAATAATAGTAACAATATTACTACAATGATAATTAACTCCTGCCCCCCGATTCCCATGATTAATAATGATGTTGACATAACTATAATTTCTTGTTTTTCAATTCTTTTAAACTAAATCTTTTCTCTCTCCTTACAAATGTAATGATAATTATTAAATATAGTAATTATTTCTTATCTAGCCAACCAGGACATCGGGTTCAGCGGGGTTGACCCCTGATAAACAGAAAAGTCTACCATTGGTACGCCCG
The DNA here is from genome assembly GCF_002484085.1 of Sphingobacterium sp. UBA7625. Classification (NCBI taxonomy): domain Bacteria; kingdom Pseudomonadati; phylum Bacteroidota; class Sphingobacteriia; order Sphingobacteriales; family Sphingobacteriaceae; genus Sphingobacterium; species Sphingobacterium sp. UBA7625. Next base: position 5,149 of record NZ_DLJD01000020.1, on the reverse strand, counting down.
TATCTGAATCCACATCCGCCGTACCTATTGTTTGACCTGTACTTACCTTTTGCCCTTTAGAAACACTTACACTACCTAAATTATTATATACTGTAAAGTACTCACCGTGTTTGATCATCACAATACGTTGTCCATACATCGTCAACACACTACTTACCTCACCTGCAAAAACAGCTTTGACAGCAGCACCAGTGGATGTTTGAATTTTCACGGATTCGTGATCCCAGTTTACATTTCTACCAACACTTTCTCCACCAAAGCCCTGCATGACCTTCGCATTGGAAACTGGCCAAGGCAAGCTGCCACGGTTAGATCTAAAATCGTTGGAAAGCCTGATCGCCTCTGGTGTGCTACGCAAGACCTCAGAATCTGATTTACGCGCGGTATTGCCACTCTTTGTATTCGCATTGTTTTTACCTTTCGACGCATTTGCTGATTCATTGGCTTTCCGATTACGCGCAGCGGCAGCCTCAGCGGCACGACGGGCAGCTTCTGCACGCCTTCTTTCAGCTTCAATTTCCCTTCTTATGATTTCTTTGATCGCTGCATTGATACGACGCTCCTCTTTTTGCTTTTGCGTAATATCTTTCTTCACACCACGTTCCGTAACAATAAGTTCACTCAGTTGCCCAGAGTAAACAGAGCGCTGTTGAGCGATGGTTCGCTTCTCATTTTCTTGCTCCTTCATAAGTGCTACCTGTTTATTTCGGTCAGCCTTCAACTGCGCAATTTTTTGCTCGATCTGTTTCTTTGTATTCTCAATATCAGCGGCCTTCAATTTTCGGGAATCATTAAATTGCTGCAAATATTTTACACGTCTAAATCCTTGGTTAAAATCTTTGGAAGCAAAAATAAACATCAACTTATTGTAGGCATTACGGTTACGGAAAGCGAACATGACCATTTTTTCATAATCACGTTTCATTTTTTCCAGTTCAGCTTTCAATTTGTTAACTGCAGCTGTATTGGCATTGATGTGTTTATTGATTACTGCTACTTCAGAAGTAATTGTATTTATCTTTTGTTCACGTAAGTTGATTTGCTTACTCAACGCTGTCACCTGTTGTTGTGTCAACGATTTTTCCTTGGCAATTTCTTTAACAGTTTTCTGCAATTCAGCAATTTCACGATTGAGTTTCTCCCGTTGCTTTTCCAGCTCAGCCCTTGTCTGGGCCGCAGAAATACCAATCATCAAAATGAATGCTACTATACCAAATATCGTTTTCTTAAAGTTCATTTACAGTACTATTTATTTCGTATTTGCCCCTTTCCCAGCTCCATTATATTCATCTACACTAGCAAACTAAATGCGAAAGTAATAAATCTAACGGAAATAGATCACTTCTTATCGGATTACTTTATATCGCGATGACACTGAAAAAGGCATTTCAACAGGTTCATTAAACGTAACCTTGTTAAAATTAATTTCTGTTTTTATCTCCTGACGTCCATCGGAGATAATCACTTTTAACAGCATCGGAAATTCCTGTCCGGAAGCCATTGCATATTCACCATAGTTTGCTTCGAGCAACTGTTTCTTCGACAACTGTGACAACCGGAACTGGTAAGGCCGATTGTTATTGTTCAATTGATATAGAAAATCAAGCTCATTCAATTTTCCGTCCAATTGTACAGAATTCGGATCCTGCTGAAAGTTCACTGCATCAATATCCGACAAGAGGTTAACAGACAGATTAGCCAATAATAAATCCTGTAGATTAGCAAAAGTAAGATCCGGACTGGCAAAACGGTATAGATAATCAAATGGTTTGACCATATATTCGCTCTGAAACTTATTCAGGATCTGCACACTATCTGGTGTTATTAACACACGAGCGACTTCGATCCCGAGGGTTGCCGATATCGAAATCCAGATTTTCTTATCTTTTTCAATCCGGATATTAGAGGTGACATCGAAGTTATCCTTACCAAGGTCGAGCCGCATTTTTGCTTTTCCTGAAAAGGTCGAGTAATTTAAATTGGTCAAAAAGAGATTACGCAAAGTCGTTTTCTTTGCCTCCCGTGTATCGTCTTTGATGACCAGTTCATTCTCTGATTTGAGATCCGCTCCTTTCAGCAGTTTCTTTTTTGAGCTACAGGAAGAAAGCAGAAGTACCAGAATACCTACCCAAACAATTTTATTCCACATAACTTTTAGTCTCAATCTTCTTTTTTAGTTTCTGTTTACTTTCTTCAGAATCCATTCCTTTTTCCAATGCCAGACTCCACTGCTTTACCGCTTCTGTCGTCTTACCGAGCTTAACCAAAATATCTCCATAATGTTCCAGTAACACTGCAGTCTGCGGATTTGTATTTTTTAGCGCCTTTTGAATCCAGACTAACGCATCCTCATATTTACCGTCGGCAAACAAGACCCAGGCATAAGTATCCTCAAATGTACCATTATTAGGCTGCATTGCTGTAGCCATAGCAGCGTATTTTGTCGCTTCATCAAGTCGTTCTTTTCTTAACGATAAATAGTACGCTAAATTGTTCATGGCCGTCACATTTGTGCTATCCAATCGAATCGCTTCCATATAAGCTGCATCCGATTCTTTATACATCTTCAATGTATTGTAGATATCGCCCAGACCACCGTAGATATTGGCTTGTAAAAAAGGAGTTTCATCCTGGGCATTATTTAATGCAGCCTCCATAAACTTGCGACTATTCTCTGTATCCTTCTTCATCAGATAAGCCATGCTGGTGAAATAGAGTATGGTCGGATTATTGGCCACATAATGTAGGGCTTCACCACCATGGGCAATGGCTTGATCAAACTCGCCCTTATCCATATCCAGGCTCATTAACATCCGCCAAGCATCGATCTGGTAAGGATTCATAGTTACGGCAACAGCCAACGAACTTTGCGCCGCCGTTTTATCTTCGTTGAGCCACAATACCTGTCCTTTGGCCATGTGACTTTCCGCAATTCGCGGATGGACCTCAACTAAGATATTAGCCAACTCCAAAAGCTGTGCATTTGTGTAGGGGCTTTTTGGCCCCAACAAAGTCATAATGATTCTATTTTTATCACCAAAATCAATCTTTTTAGATTGAAAGCCTTTTTTTAAGGCATCGAACGATAATTTGGTCTTTTTATCAAAGCGGTACAGATCTGCTAAATCAAAATAAAGAAAATCTTCCTGTGAAGTTTGAATTCCTTTATTGATATACTCTAGGGCAAGTTTTGAGTTTTTGGAAAGATTATAAGCCTGCGCCAGTTGCCCATATACTTGGGCCAATTTGGTTCCATTGTCAGCCCAGGGTTTCAAAAGGTCGATTACCGCCTTGTGATTACCGGCATCGTTCAACAGCACACTACCCACCATATCCAATGTATCGGAAGCAGATTCAATTTCCTTTGTTTTATAAAAATACTCCAACGCGACATCTTTATGTCCTCCGTTAAAAAGTAGCATAATTCGTTCACGCTTTAATGAAGCCGTATTATTATCATCTATATCAATCAATTTATCCAAATAGATCAATGCACTATCTGCATCATTTTTGCTTTTGAATGCATCTACGGCGAAGCTGAGGTACTCGGGTTTCGGTTCAATTTCCAACGCGGCTTTTATTGCATCAATCGCGCCGTCCTGATTTCTCATTTGGGCAAAAAGGATCGCTTTTGTAAAATAGATATCATCTGCTTTGGGATAATCTGCGAGTATAGCATCCAATGAATCCACGCCTGGACCAATTTTCCCTTGCTTTAATATCTCTTGTACATTTTTGAGTCGTGCATCATAAGGTCTACTTTTTTTCTCCAATGATTGTGCCTGCAAAGCGCTGACAGTACCAAAGAGAAATCCAACAAAACTTAAAATAACACGTTTATTTAAAAAAGTCAATCTCATCTACTTCCACTAAATAATTAAAAATTCTTCCTGCAATATACTAACTAATGTAACAATATTCATTCGCGTAAGTTGTAAAAATATTGAGATTAGCCCAGTCCGCAAGAAACTTGGCTCGTTTTCAATAAAATAAGTGAAATAGATTTTAAAATATAGAATAATAGATGTACCTTTGCAGACCCTTGTGATAAGGGGAAGATAAATAAAATTTTACAAATTATTTAAACAAAAGCAAGTGAATACGTTAAGTTACAAAACTGTCTCTGCCAACAAGAACACCGTTAACAAAGAGTGGATCGTTGTTGACGCTGAAGGAGAGATTTTGGGGCGTTTGGCGAGCAACATCGCGAAGGTAATTCGTGGTAAGCACAAGCCTACATTCACCCCACACGTAGACTGTGGAGATAACGTTATTGTTATCAATGCAGACAAAATTAGATTGACAGGAAACAAATTAGGCGACAAAGTTTACGTACGCTACACTGGATATCCAGGTGGTCAACGTTTCGTTTCTCCTAAAGAGTTAATGGCTAAATTCCCTGAACGCATCATTGAGAAAGCTGTTCGTGGTATGCTTCCTAAAAACCGTTTAGGTCGTCAATTGTTTAAGAACCTTTACGTTTATGCTGGTACTGAGCACAAGCATGAAGCACAAAATCCAAAACCAGTTAAATTTTAAGGAGAATCGACATGTCAACAACTAACACTTCAGGAAGAAGAAAAACTGCTGTTGCCCGCATTTACTTAACTGCTGGTAGCGGAAACATTGTTATAAACGGTAAAGACTACAAAGAGTATTTCCCAACATTACCTTTGCAATACATCGCTACACAATCATTAGGCGTAGCGGGTGAATTAGCAAACTTTGATGTAAAAGTAAACGTTAACGGAGGTGGTGTTAAAGGTCAAGCAGAAGCTGTTCGTCTAGCGATCGCAAAAGCTTTGGTTGAGCTTAACCCAGAAGTTAAACCTGCATTACGCGCTAAAGGTTTAGTAACACGTGATGACCGTATGGTTGAGCGTAAGAAACCAGGACGTCGTAAAGCTCGTAGAAGATTCCAATTCAGTAAACGTTAATCAAAGGAGGATCAAAAAATGGCAAGAACTACTTATCAAGATTTATTGGATGCAGGTGTGCACTTTGGTCACCTTACACGTAAATGGGATCCGAAAATGGCTAAGTACATTTTCATGGAGCGCAACGGTATCCACATCATTGACTTGAACAAAACTCTTACGAAATTAGAAGAAGCTGCTTCAGCTATTAAACAAATCGTAAAATCAGGTCG
>NZ_DLJD01000057.1:43546-52868 GCF_002484085.1 Sphingobacterium sp. UBA7625 | reverse complement strand
TATACATCTTCGTCCAAAATGGTGACTCTCATTTGATGGACATCGACCATGTTCCAGAAAAAACTGATTTCTGTAACGATCTTTGTGAGAATATATAAAACCGTTTGCTCATTATTGTCAGTATCGGGCGCTATTTTCTTATCTCTGCTAATACGTGCGATAAACTGTTCACTTTGGATAAGATCGTTTACAGCTACGGGCTTTGGGTCCTGTGATGAAAGCGAAAGATCGTAATGGATCAGATAGGATAAATCGTCTAGCTCACGAACGAAATTTATGTCTCTTCTAAAAATACTTTCGTTAAATGATCTTGCTCCGAGTGTTTTAACGATAGATGGGANNAAATCAGGAAATCTTTTCATTCGCAATAAAAATAAAGTTAAAGCGGTACTTAGTATAATATAAATACGTGAACGCTTGAAAATAATAGGTTTTAATTTAGCTTAAGATACGACTTTTTATTGTATTTCGCCTAATGAGGTGAGATTTAGTTTGAATAACGCTTTAATTTACGTCCTGGAAACATTAGATCGTCGGGCTATCTGAACTCCACTAATTATTGATTAAATTTTTATATCGTTATGGACGGAGCCTTCGATTTAAAAAATTTCATGCAATAAGTATCAAATAATCTCATTGAATTATTCTTCTGTTACGTATCCGCCCGATAAACATTTCCGGTGTCAAATCTCCTAAACTGCTGTGAGGTCTGAAGGTGTTGTATTCCACCTTCCAGACTTCAATTTTTTCCTTGGCATCTATCCCTTCTATACCGTAACGGACACGTGTTTCAGCAATGCTTTTTATGCGAAGGCGTAACGGATCGTCATCGCGTCTATTGTGTTTATAATACCAAACTGAGGTGCTCAGCAGAGATACCTCGCATGCTCTGTGTAGGGCTTTAGACCCCAAGCCATACATAGTTTGACAGCATTGAGTATAAAATACTTACAGGTTATGCTTATAGTTATCACAAAGAAAAAAATATTTTTTATAGGAGCGCATCAGATTTATGATATTTTTGAATATTTAATTAACCGTATGAATAAACTCAAAAAGTATATCAAAGACAAAAATTGGGTAGAAGTGCTAAATCAATGTAAAGTGCTGAATCCCGATGAACGTGCAGCAACTATACAATACTTGCATTCGTTGGATATTGATCGCGATATTTTAGAAAAGGATGGCGACAGCTTAGATGTAATCGCTCGACTTGATTTTTATGAGAACCGTAAACGGGTTTATGCCACGCTAAATTTTGCACTTATCGCCTGTACCCGCCAATTCGAGGACATCGCAAAGATTGAATACTTAAAAGGAGAATGGCGTTGGAGCCCGTTAACCTCCTACCTAAACAATCCTGCTATTGGTGTAGAACCCTTACTGGCTTTTTATCAGCTATTCCCGTCCGACTATCTAGGTAAAATCGTTAAGGCATCACAAAAGGAACGTTTTGTCGGTATCGATTTCAAAGTGCTATGGGCATTTTACGAACAAGGTTGGATCCCTTTTGATGAAAGCTATTTTGTTACTCGTTTGTTTACGCTAACAATGTTTGACAGAGATACGGAAGAGGAAGCCGATTTTTTATTGACAAATCCGGATGCCATCGACAAGGTGTTTCTTCTATTCCACAAATATGAGATTCCTGTGCTCGACATTTCTAAATGGAAAGCCCGTGAGGGATTTGTGTGTAAAAAGGTGACTGAATATTGGACGGAAGTTATACAGATCATGCAGGAGAAGGGTTATGTATTTGACCGTGCTATTATTCCCTGTTTAATGGAATCGCTGCTCAACAACTGGAAGAAACCACACTTAGATTGGCATATCCGACTGTTGAGCTTGTTTAATACCACACAATATGATTATCTGCAGCAGCAACAGCTCTTGTTTTCGCTACTAAATACCGGTAATACCAGCCTTATAAATTTTTCGGTCAAACAGATCAAGACAATCTATAAAATGGATGGTTTTGATGAAAATGGATTTATTGATCATGTGAGTACTATTTTCCCAAAGGAGAAAATAGAAAAATCACTGCTGCTGTGCTTGGATATCCTCGATCACATTCTGAAAAAAGAAGAATATAGCACGCTTGACATTTCCACAGAGCTATCCATGCTGCTACTCCAGACTGATTCAAAAGTACAGGAAAAAGGCGCCCAACTTTTAGTGGGACAGGCTGACCCGGAAATACTGAAAGATCTCGTTGAACCGCACCATAGTAATTTAAAACTCAAGACCCTCGAAATTCTCGGCTTAGCGCATGCGACTCCCCACAAAGCGGACGCCGCTTTTGAAGAGGAGGCAGAACAACTCGAACAGGTCACGATTCCTTCGACCTGGGATGCTCTGTTATTTCAGATCGGTGATTTCATCAGAACGAAGTCTGCCTTAGATTTCGACCTCTTCCTCGAAGGGCTGAATCAGTTGCAGAACGATATCCCTAAAGACTACAAAAAACAATTAAAACCCTATTGCAAGCAGCTGTTCAGCCGGTTTTGGGATATTGACTACATGGGCTTTTTCGCTAATTTTATGCATTATTGGATTGGCGATGATAATCTGGAAAAATCAAGCGATGAAAATGACAGCATTCCCTTTACACAGCACAAGCTGGATTGGATGCAGCAAAAGCTCACAAGTAACAACAGCTTGCCATTTCTGTCGACGCCGAGTCACCGCCCATTTTATCTGCACCCTAAAGTACTGGTAAAACGCCTGCTCGCGTATGAGCAAAAAAAGGTAGCTATTGAAATGGAAGATCTGATCGTGGCCTGTAATAGACTGTTATATAAACAAACAGATGAAGAGACCATTCGCCTTGTGAAGACCTTAAAGGGCAATTACGCTGCAGCAATGCAGTACTACTTGGGAGCTACAGACGAGATTAAACCTACAGCGGATGTATTGGCACTCTGGACGCAGGTAACACGGATAAAGCAGCCCGATCATATATTTCGGGAATTTGAAAATACAGCGGCCAAAAATTATCCGGCTGTCGTTACCCCATTTGAGATTTCATTCGAAATTATCATTGACAAAAACGAATACTCAACCTGGCACAGGATGTTGCTGGAACATAATTGGAATTATAGTTGGTTTAAAAGGGAAGAAACCAAATATTATCCCCCACTCTTTTATAATACAGCGCCTTTTTCAACGGCATTTCGGGAGGCCATTGCTTTTCAACTCAGTTTAACTCCACAATACATAGGTCCGCTGCTATGTCGGTATATCCCAGATACAGCTTCGGGAAATGAAGTAAGGGAAATGGAACACTGCCTCTACCCAATGCAGTTTTTGATGGATCAACGCCTTGAGATACATGGTAGCGGATGGCTATATATTGCTGTTTGTTTATTGTTTGAAAAGAAAATTTCGAGGGATCTTGCCGCAGAATATATTCAGTTTTCACTGATAGATAGAAAAAGGGATCTTTCTTACCTTGCTCATGCTATCGGCAAACTAATTGCCGGCGGATATGCACCTGTTAATAGGTTTATAGAATATTTAGATCGTCCTTTTGTTTCACAGCAGGTCAAAGAGTTCCAGTTATTATGCTTAGAAAAGACCCTAGAACACCTTGATGGTGAGCGGCTCCCTATAAACAGCAAGAAATTAGTCGCTTATTATGTAGAGGTTTCGGCCCAACTTAATAAGGAAGCAAATCAGGTATTTTTAAGTAAAGTAAAACGCAAATGAATGTAGACTTTGAATATCAGTATCAACATACTTCTACGATCGCTATGGAAGGGCGGGATAAATCGTTTATCCTAGCGCATTGTTCTGAAGTTGAGCAGGACAATCAGGTTCCTTGCTTCTTTCATGGCAACATTATCAATTCATTTGTCGCTTCAAAATGTTTAAGTACACTCGGTAAAACAGTACGCTCCCATTTTGCGATTAGCCCAGATCAGCGCATCAATATGCGGGATCCGATCGTTTCTGTCGGTAATGGTCAGCTTCATTTTGAAGCTTTTTCATCCTGTAACAGTGTTTACGCGCGCATTGACGTACAGCAAACAGGAATTGACGGAGAGTTTATTCAATCGGGCTGTACCAATGTTGACTTTAACGATCTGACGATCCGGGCTTTCAATACCGTCGGCCGGACAGATAAGTTGATCGTTGGCGTAGGTGCCAATGAGCTGAAGGTCATTACTGCGCGCACGGAGAGTACCGAGAAAAAAGTGAGTTTGCCTGATCGCTGGATTAAAGGATTAGGAAATGTCCAGGTCTACTTAGCGCAAATGGAGCTTGCTTTTAAATTGAACAAAATTGAAGCCTTGCAACTCTTTAAAGCCATACCTAAAACAGCGGTTAAGCCCGAGTACTTTTTATTTAGATCTGGGAGCAGCTATACTTTTTCCGCCGTTGCCAAACCCAATAGTTTAAAGATAGGTGGTGTTCACAGGCTCAATCTACTTGAAAACCTATTGGTGCATATAGACAGTATTTCCTTCTATAAACACGAAGATCAGCAAAGTACAGCGGTAATACTTGACTTCAAGGACATACAAATGCTGTTTTTACTTTCGGATGGGGTATACCGGGGATTTTCCGGTGAAAGTAAGCATATCGAAAACCTACTGGTTCAACTGCCAGAAGAATGGCTTTTGGGCATCAATAATTATTTTAAAACCAATGAGGTTTTTCAACCCACGCTAGTTTCAATAGAACATGACATTCAGCTGGGGACAATGGAAACTATGCAGGCCTCACTTTCCAGTATGGGATTATTGGGTTACGATTTATTGAGCAACAATTATTTTTACAGAAAGCTTCCCTTTAAGCTTTCACGCTTAAAACGCTTTAATCCAAGGTTGCAAAATGCAATTAAGTTGTTTGATGAAGATGCTGTGCGACTCCTGCAGAATGACAAAAATGGTATTAGGGCTGAAGTGAAAGGCAGTGCTGACCTGAGTTATATTGTCGTCGGTAGAGGTAATGATCTGCAATGTACCTGTACCTGGTTTACGAATAACAGGACGAATAGAGGGCTCTGCAAACATATCATGGCGGTAAAGATGAAGCTGAGTGAATAGTCTACTTGTCTTTGTTCATGATAAAAGCCAGGTTCAACTAGAAATTATTAAGCTATCTATGCTTTCTCATTTTGCATAAAGGCCTCATTAACGGACTTGTGAATAACGAGAAAAATGATTGGACCTACCTACTGATCTCTACCCCAGCTAAAACAGATAAGTTCCTCCCCTAGCTAAAATTCGAGATCGCGCGCTCACGGATCTCCGAAACATTCAACCCGGCCTCTTCCAATTTCTGCGAAGCCTGCTGCTCGATTCTTATTTTTAATTCGTTAGGCTGTTTTTGTTTCAGCAATATTATAACCGCATGGTGGCCGTTTTGAAAGCTCTTCAATACCCAAATTAATTATACTCGAATAGCCAGCCATTTTTCAAACAGCATTTCAAATTTAACTTCTCCCTTGCCATGTATGCCTATCTCCGTCCATCCTGCTTTTCTATAGAATGCTTCAGCTCTTGTTCCGGGTGCTGTCCCCAACCAGATTGTTTCTTTTGTTTTTGAGAAGTACCAGTCAATCATGATATCATGCAGCTGTTTCCCTATTCCATTCTTCTCATAGTCAGGATGTACAAATAAGGCCCAGATATTATTATCAATAAGGTCGACAATTGAAAAACCAATTATGCTGTTATCAATTTCAAATACCCAACCCTTGCCCCGCTTTGTAATAAAATCTTCACAGTCCTGATTCGTTACCAGACTAGGGTCTGATAGTGTATTTTCTTTTACAGCATTTCTTACTACCTGTATTTGCGGTATATCTTCTACTTTAGCTTCCCTTAAATTCATAATTTTAGATTCTTTGTTAACTCCTTTCAATAGCCTTCTCATAGCAATAGAATTTTCCCTTTCGAAAATAAACTTCCCAACTGGCGCATATCCTTTCTTTAAATAAACCACATTCGCAGTGTTACTATAGGTCAATCCTTTCCTAATAATTTCTTTACCTGATTAAAGCTATTGTCAAAAACCTGATCATTGACACAATTTTTTAGGTAAATCGCATAATTCCCATAATATGGAATACTGGAATCATGGCTGCTATTCTGGATTCGATTTTTTGTTATTTTAATGCCATCAGTCGAAGATACAAAGATTGCTGAATTTGCACAGTCGCTGATCGTATTTGCTCGAATGGTTATATTACGATGTACACCAGCGGGCTTATCAATCCCTCCTATCTCATGCCCTGTCTTAACGGCTATGGCGCCATAACCTGTCAGGGTATCACCCCACCTGAGGTATTTGCCACAGTTATTTATCCTGTTACCCGTTATAAATGCCTTCTTCACCGTCGTTGCTTCAAACCAACGATCCATATCGCAGGACAATAATATAGCTGGTCCCGAAATATTCCATATCTTATTATTGCTAACAACAACTTTATTGGACTGAACAACAAATCCCCGGGCACGACTGTTTGAAACCATACAATCCCGTATAATGGTCGATGGTGTACGTGTGTCTTTTGCAGCGAAATCGCCTACACAGATATTCTTTGGAATTGATTGTAATTGATAATGTCCCTTGTCACGAAATCTCACCTTTGACTTGCCCTTTGGCAGGCCCGTCTTGCCATCCAAAAATTCGATAATATCATCCTTGAAGGCCCAATCATCTTCGACGGGAGCTTTCGTCCAACCATTGATCAATAAAACCGAGTCAGCACTGATCTTGCCGATAGTGCACAAACGACTGTGTATATTAATGGCATCATCGCCCAATCCAACAAATTCACAGCGTTCGGCCTTAAACGTACCCGACATAGAGGCTACATGTATGCCATCTGCGCTAATGGACATTAAACGCCCAGATGTGGGCTTTGGTTTCATCTGAATACGTTGTAGTGTCATATCGCTGGATCGATGACGACTGTCTGCTAGGTCTGATACGTACATCGCAAAAGCAGGCCATTGCCAGATGGTAATATCTCGTATTGTTAATGTATTGACACCTAAAAAACTAAAGCAGGGATTTCCCGTAATCTTTAGTCTAAGATTGATATGTTCACCTCTAGTGAGCTTATTAGCATGATCATTATAGATTTTCAAACGTAGTGTGCCTAGCTTTTCTATACGGGGATAGTTTCCATTCGCAAGTTCAAAATGGGTGGAAATATGATAATTGGGTGTTCCATCTGCATCATAGCTGAGCTGATGCATGATCTTGAGATCAGCTAAACGGCTTGCGTACTCAGCAAATTCAGGTAAAAGGTCGAGTATATAGAAATTTCCTTCAAAACTGTTGCCTATATCGGCGATCGTACCATTGATACTGACGGGCTTATCAACGTCAATAAAAAGGTCGCGTATGACAAGGTCTTTACAGTCTCGGACCTCCAATAAACTCGTCCAGCTAACCTTGGAACTGAAAGGATCAAATCCGGTAGCCATAAGTGTGGATGTATTCGTACCAATGCTACCATAGATCTCAATACCAATCTTACCGGAGAGTCTCAAAGCCGATGAAAATGAATAGGTACCTGACGGAAAATATACCTTATCTCCGTCTTTGAGGGAATCCAAAATCAACTGTAAAGCCTGACGGTCGTCTTGCCCATCATCTGGTATCACTCCAAACTCGGTTACGTTGATGATGTTTGCGCTTAAAGCTGTCCAACCTAATAGTAATTGAACCAGCATTCCGAGCTTGAAAAGGGTTAATCGTATCATAGAAAACGTCTAATGAGCTCAATACTTTAATCTGGAATCTAAAAGGTTCTTGATTTCCGCTGCCCAAATCTCATAGGCATCCTGGTTGATATGGGTGCCATCGATCGTGTATTGCGCTTTGAGACCTGTAGAAGAACTAAGCTTGGCGTTTATATCCAAATAGTAAACTCCCTTGCTCTGACAATAGGCTTTCAAATAGCTGTTCATGCTATCTACCTGGATCTTGCTCTCAGGATTATCCCGCTGATAGAGGATCGACTGGACGACGGGAATAATTTGATGTTCCTGCAGTCCATCGATGAGTGTACGGTAATTGCTCTTGGTTCGATCCAAAGGGATCCCTACGCCTATGTCATTGATACCGCCCTCGAGAAAACATACACGGGGCTTCAGATCAATGACGTTTTCCTTTAATAGCCAGACAAGATGTGAGGTGGTAAACCCCGGGAAGCCGCTGGTTTTGACGTCTCCCCTTCCTAATAATGCTATCCAATCACCACCTTTGGTGATCGAATCCCCAAACATGACAATCTGTACTTTGTCGTCGTCCTGTTCGGAAATCCATTTAAAACCTGTTAAGACCCCCGTCAATAAAACTGAGCCTGCAAATAATAAAAGTATCTGTCGGATATACTTTCTGTTGATAGTTGTCATTTTTTCACTATTGTTAATCATTATTTAAACCGTTGTACTTTCAGACGGCGAATCTCATCGGTCGTACTGAATTCGGGATTTTTAGCTTCTACTTTCCAGTAAATGGCTGCTTGCTCACCAGGCTTGAAATGCATGGTATTCATCAGTGAGTCCAGAACAAAATGGGTCAGAAAGTATTTCTCTCCTACTCCGGCAGATATCACTTTTCTTTCAGTGGTCAACGTGGGGTCTACAGCAAGAAGAAGGTTGTAATCTATATAGGGTCTTTTTGAAAAATACTCGAATTCGACCAACATACTTGGATTATTCTTATCCAATATAACCAGTGAATCTGCCACCGGTTTGAGCAATATAGTCGGCTGAAAGCCGACCTCATAAAATTCATTGTCGCTTTTACAGGAGAAAAACAGATTTACGCTAATGAAAACGAAACTGATATATATTTTATAGTTCATAATGGCTATCTTAAATTTAGTTCATAATACAACGTACATTATAGTGAAAGTTGCCTCCACCTGCGCTGCTCCTCGATTGTGTATTGATATCTGGATTACCGGGATCGTTGTAAATAATGACAGCTGACGCCTCACCAGTACGGTCCGCTGAAAGTGTTTCCCAGGAATATTGATATCCTTTTAAGGCTGGTGACGAGGTCCAGAATCCACACATTGTTCCCGGATCTGTGAGAAATGAAAGTCCTTCATTCCAATAAAATCCCGAGGGCACAATATTGAATTTGACCTCATCGGTAATCGACCCATTTTGAATCCAGAACTGTGGTTTTTTGACTTTATTACCTGAGTTTGGTCCGAGGTAATTGATGACTTCTTTCCACTCTGCAAACGCAGGAACATGCCAGCCATCGGGACAAATGCCCTGAATATTTTCGCCAGCCAGGGTTTTCTCCCTTGCGATGGCTTCATCACGGACGACTGTGCCCCATG
>NZ_DLJD01000057.1:21511-43473 GCF_002484085.1 Sphingobacterium sp. UBA7625 | reverse complement strand
GGGTCGACAAAGCTGGATACTGAAACCAAAGCATCAAAATAGCGCCATACGCTTTCGACTTTTCCTTGATTTCGCTGTTCTAGCTTCCAAAAAAATCGGCCTGAATTTTTAAACGCTGGATTTAGTTTTTTCAGATCATCCAAAAATTCTTGATTGGGAATTTTATAGCTGGCTTTTGCTCCCACTTCATATCGAATTGGATTGCCAAAATTCTCGTCAATGCCCAGAATTAAGGTGTAGGTAGCTCCCTCCCGCTGTACCCAGCTAAACTCCTGCACGGTCTCATTGTCAAAATAATCAATTTTAATTTGCGTGCTATTCACTGGTAATAGCTGTTGTACCCAAGTAGGGTTAACATACTCGATTTTTTCTGTACAGGACATAAATAATAGGAGTATGAAAAAATAGATATATTGTGTCTTCATTCGTTTCAGTTTTACAATATTTGAATGATTAATATCCTGAGTTCTGTTTAATGTTCGGGTTAGCATTTAGTTCTTCATTGGGTATCGGCCACAAATAATCCCTGTTGGGATTAAAAGACCTGCGGTCAACGACAATAGGAATATACTGCCAGTAGGTTGTAATGTTGCCATCCGAGTACCAGGAAAGCTTGGATTTATCATAACCTAATGCATCGACCATAACGGCTTCAGCTATTTTCCAACGTCGGATATCAAACCATCGTCTCCCCTCCGCAAAAAACTCTACACGTCTCTCATTGCGAATTACCTCTGTCATAACGGCCTGGGAAATATTAGGCATGGCCTTTGAAACTTTCACCATCCCGACACGTGATCTTACTCTATCGAGCAGTTCGTAAACTTGAGCAGAAGGGCCATGAAGCTGGTTTTCCGCCTCTGCCCAAGCAAGCAACACTTCTGCATAACGCATCACAATTCGGTCTGTGGTTTCATTGGTCAGTGTCTTGAGATAGGGATCAACAAATTTACGGACAGTAAAAGATGTGGCAACATCCCAGTTGGCAGGTATGTAATGTGCCTGATACCAACCTTGGCCATCTAATCTAAACTCGGAACCGGGAACAACGATGGATAGCTGCAACCGCGGATCACGATTGTCAAAAGGGCGGTCTTTATTATAACTAGGATCGCCTGCAATAAATGCACCGTCAGTGGTAAGGATGTCACGGATTGGATATCCATTCGTAGTATAATAACTATCAACCATCTGGAGAGTCGGCGTAAAGTTATTCCAATTCCCAAAGATTTTAGAGACTTCGCTGCTCTGCAGATCCTTGGCATAGTTGATCTTAAAGATAATCTCGGGGTTATCTTTTTGCTCAATACCCGCTGGCTGAAAAAGCTCAAAATAATTCGGATACAGCTGATAACCGAGTTTTTGTATCTGCTGGGCCAGGGAAATGACAAGCTCGGGCTTATTCATCCATTCGGCCACCCGAAGTTTCAACATCAAAGCTGCACCTTTGGATGCACGCTCTCCTCCTAATGCGATCGGAAGCTGATCTATCGCATAATCAAGATCGTTGTTTATAAACGATAGTACCGCATCCAATTTACCCCGTTCGGGATTGTTTAAAACGGTCTGTTCGTCCAAAATGGGTACCTCGCCATAAAAACAGACTAGATCAAAATAATAGTACGCCCTTAAAAAACGCGCTTCAGCACTTATTTTAGCCTTGTCCGAATTAGCGATCGCATCTGCGCCAGCGAGCCCTTTGAGCAATGAATTTGCACGTGAGATGCCTCTAAAGTTATATTTCCATTTGACCAATGTGAAATCACTGTCACCCGTCTGTGTACCGGATGCAAATTGTGGCGCTGGATCCCAAGAATGCGAATTGAAGGAATTATCACTCATATTGTCGTAGACATAAGGAACCATCTTATCAGGACTGTCATAGTACAATTGATTGTATACTCCGTTTAATAGCGTGTTAGCTTGCTCTACTCCTGTCAGAAAGCTTTCAGGGGTTACTTTGTCTTCAGGGACTGTATCCAGATAACTTTGGCAGGAAGCGAATAGCATTCCTGAAAAAATAAATGTATAAAGCAATAGTTTTGAGTTCATGTCAATTAGTTTAGAATGTTAAATTCACGCCTAGGGTGTAGGTTTTCACTTGCGGATAGTTTCCAATTCTTGTCCCCTCTCTGGGATTGCCCGAAGCTTCTGGGTCAAAGCCTTTATACTTTGTCAACGTCAGCAAATTTTGTCCGCTGATAAAAACTCTGCATCCTTGGATAGAAAGCCTACGAAGTAGTTGGTCAGCGAGGTTATAACTCAGTTCGAGATTCTTGACCCGAAGGTATGAGAGGTCTTCTACGAAATAACTAGACTTTAGATTGCTGCGCTGATTGTCAAAATAGACACGCTGATAGGTATTATTGGGCCGTTCAGGCGTCCATCTATCTATAAGCCAGCTGGCGCCATTATATCCGCCATTAAAGAATGGTGTAACCAGTTGCCCTGCACTCCATCCTTTGCCACCAGATGTGCCCTCCAGAAGAGCGCGCAGCTCAAATCCCTTGTATTGAACATTCAGGTCCGCAGAAAACACATAATCAGGAGCGGTATGTCCCAATACGACCTTATCCTTATCATTGATAATCCGGTCACCATTCTGATCCTTCAACCTGACATCTCCGGGTTGGGCCCGCAGGCCTGCGTAAGAATTTAATAGGGAGTGTCCATCTCCATCGAAAGTACGGAGATGCTGTTGTATCTCCCCTTCACTCTGGTATATACCTTCGGTATCGTATCCAAATAACGAAGTGGACTCTACGCCTTCTTTTAATATAGCGCCATCGTAAATGATCGGGCTCATTCCCTTCAGGTCAGTCACACGATTTCGATTGTGGGCTACAGCAACATTTGCCTTAAATAGCCATTCGTTGACTTTCTTATGGTAGCCCAGTGTCAGCTCAAGCCCTTTATTGCGCATTTTTCCTGCATTTTGGAAGGGGACGTCTGTAAAACCAAATGTGCTGGAAATAGGTAGCTGTAGCAGAATACCGCTTGTATTCTTAATATAATAATCTGCTGTTATGTTAAAATCCTTGAAGATCTGTAGGTCAAGACCGATATTAGTCTGTGTCGTCTGTTCCCAAGTAAGCCCCTTATTGGCGATCACCGAAACGGCTGCGCCTACGTTGTCGAGATTGTTAAAAATATAGTTGTTCTGCCTTCCTCCTAACGCTAATATATCAGCACCAGCATAGGGGTTGCCGATATTTTGGTTGCCCAGGATCCCCCAAGATCCCCTTATCTTTAGATCCTGAACGAAGGTAATATCTTTGAAAAAACGCTCTTGCGATAGGCGCCATCCGGCAGAAAAAGAAGGAAATGTACCCCATTTGTGGCCTCGTGCAAATTTCGAGGCGCCATCGTACCGCAAGTTGCCCTCAAATAGATATTTGCCTTTATAATCATAGTTTAACCTTCCAAAAAATCCAACGGAGGTTTCCTTGCTTCCCCAATCACTATTTTTGGCAGAGGAAGGGTCACCCACACTAAAGTAAGGCAGATTGGCGGACAGTCGCCTGATTGACGTTTGGAAATAATTGCCTTTCCATTGAAATTGCTGAAATCCTGCCAGCGCTTTAAAATGATGATCTTTTGCTAAGTCATAGGCATAATTAAGGTTTGCCCAGCTGGAAATAGTACCATATTTATTTGAGCTTTTGCTGATGGAAGATTCTCTGGAATTGTTTTTTCCAATGATGCTGGTTCCGTCGGCTGCCCTAGTAACCAGAAATAGATCTACATTTGGCGCATAAGACAGCTGCCGGTCATTGTTGGTCACATAGCTCAATGCACTTTCAAATGTAAGCCGCGGCGTTAGATTAATGGTCAAATTTGCGATTGTATTCAAATTGCTATTATCAAAGGTCTGACCTCCTCCTGCCTCTTTAATCGCATCGCTATAGAACCAGTCGGTCCATCCGTATCCTTCTATCTTTGGAACGACAAATGGTGCCATTTGGGTAATTCGGGCAATCGTCGCCCCAGCCCCTTCGATCAGGTCCTTTGACTTACCGATATATCCCGAGACAGTAAGGCCCAAATGTGCTTTATTGTTTAAAAATGAATGCTGGGTATTGAATCGGAAATTATATCTATCATAATTCGTACCCTCAACAATACCTTTTTGATTGAGGTATCCTGCGGAAATGGCATAAACAATATTTTCCTTGCCGCCACTAAGCTGCAAATAATGGTTTTGCTGTAATGCAGGCTTAAAATAAAAATCTGCCCAATTGTAATCCCTATAGCGTACTGGATCCTTGATCTCTTTATAATGGCTTATGTATTCATCATCATACTGCGGCTGGAAACCTGAATTTATTTTCGCTTCATTCAGTAGCGTTAGATAATCATAGGAATTCAACAATTCTGGATACCTCGTAACTTGTTGAACTGCGGCATATCCATCATATTTTATTTTCAGTTTTCCTTCCTGCCCTCTTTTTGTCGTAATCAAAATAACACCATTTGCTGCTTTATTGCCATATATCGATGCCGATGCAGCGTCTTTTAGTACGGATATGGAGGCGATATCTTTTGGATCTACATCGTTAATTGCTGCTTCAAACCCGTCTATTATGACCAAGGGCGACGCATTGTTCAATGTACCGATCCCGCGGATCGTTAGGGTACCGCCATCAGCACCGGGCTGTCCTGAATTTTGCGTAACCTGTAGTCCGGCCACTTTTCCCGCTAATGCCATAGAAGCATTTGTAATGGGACGGCTTTCTATATCAGCCATGGAAACGGAGGTAACTGCCCCCGTGAGATTTACTTTCTTTTGCTTTCCAAATCCTACGACAACAACATCTTGTAGTCCAAAACTGTCCTGCTCAAGTTTAATTATCAGTTCGCCCATGCCAGATTCGACCTGAACAACAGTCTGCTTATAACCCAAAAATGAAACTTGCAGGCTCTGTCCAGAACGAACGTTAATACTAAACCGTCCCTCACTATCGGTCTTGGTACCTATCTGCGTTCCCGTTATTTTAATATTAGCACCAGCGAGTGGAATTCCCTGCGGGTCAAGGACACGCCCGCTGCGAATCTCCTGTTCGCAATATCTCTCCACAGAAATCGCTTTCGCTCTCCACGCCGCATGAACGACAGGCGGCTCTAATAGAAAAACAAAGAGAAAATAGAGCACATTATGGTTTAACTTTTTTCGGTTCATCTCTTCCTAAATTTGGTAATTGGTTACATGTGCCGCAGAACAAGGTGATCTGCAACTTCGTCCCGAAAATAAGGAGTTATTCTAACTAAAAAAGATAATATGGTTTAAATATGGATGAATTTAATTTTTCATCATTTTTTTTTGAGAAGCTGAACGATATTACAATTAAATAAACGATATTATATTTAATAATCTATACATAGTTGTTTATTTGATAAATAAGCAAAGCCTAAAAAAAATGACTCAAAAAACGTTTTTCATATTTTGTTATCTACTGTTTACCTGTCTATCACTGGATGCACAGCATATCAGAAAATATAATAAGCTGACACAAGAAAATGGCCTTCTCTCAAATCGGGTAACCGCAATCGCTGAAGACCCCATAGGACGTATCTGGATCGGAACGAGCGATGGCATTAACCTATATGATGGCGCCCACATCATGGGCAATCCAAAGTCCATTAGCGACTCCCTCTTTCAACCGGGCAAAATCATCGAAATTAAATCATTCAAACAGGAAATGATCATTGCTGCGGATAATGGTATCTATGTATATGATTTCAGCACCAACAAATATAGGCTATTGATCAAAACCGAATTGCATAATACGTCGAAAGCCTTGGCCTTGACGATAGATGGCGTTGTAATACTATGCAACAATACGTTATATAAATGGGCTGAACAAAAGATTACTGTGCTCAATAACAATGTATACTTTAATAGGATTCAGGTAGATAATCAAGGTAACCTATGGGGAGCTACTTTCACCACCGTTGCCAAATGTGACAAAAAAGGGAATGTTTTAGCTAGTTTTAATTTCGCGGAAAGCTATGACAGGGATGTGCTGATTACCTCTCTGTACTGTGATAGTAAAAATCTGACCTGGGTAGGAACCAAAAGGCATGGTATCCTGCGCTTCGATCCCGTCCAAAATAAATTTAAGGCACAGCTACCGCAGCCCACACAGATCCAAAATGTATGCAGTATTGCCGAAGACGCAGAGGGCAGACTTTGGATAGGACATAACAAAGGCGTGGCCGTATTTGACTATATCAACCAGTATACAGAGTATCGGATGTTAATAGAGAACTTTGACAATGAGCTTAATTCAACTGTCTGTGCGATCTACAAAAGTAAGCTCGATGACATGATATTGGGGACTTATTTTAATGGAGCATTCTGTCTTTCAAAAAATGACTCTTGGCTAGATTTTTTACATGTCACCAATCCGGAAAGAGCCCGTGGGATTGTGATCAACAATATACTCATGTCGTCTAAAAAACAGCTTTGGGTGGCAACCAACGCCATCGGGATAAATGTATACAATGGGCAATCGCAGATAATAAAAAGGTTCAATCAGGAAAATAGCAACATCAGTGATAATATCATATCACTGGAAGGAGATGCTCAGGGCAATATTTGGGCTGGGTCAGAATCAAACGGTCTGTACTGCCTAGCTGATCAGGGCAACAAAATCAAGCATTACCAATATGATAAGAACAAAGCATCATCCCTGCCAAATAATAGAATATTCTCCATCCGAAACTTCAACCAGGATTATCTACTTGTGGGGACAGATGGTTTTGTAAGCATATATGATCGCCATAAAGATAATTTTACAACCCTAATTAAAACGACCTCGACGATCAATGATATCGCGGTAAACAATAATTTAATATGGATTTGCTGCCTCGATGAGATCATATGTTATGACTGGAGCAAAAAGACAACTAAAATATATAAGAAAGAACTTGATAAGGGAAATAGGGTACAATTCCTCTCCATGCTCCTTGATGGAGAAAATGTTCTTTTGGGAACAAAGCAAAACTATCTTTATTTTATTGATAGCAATGGTCATCTACTGCCTTATCCCGGTCGAGGGAAAATAAATATTCAAATACATGGTATCAAGAAAGACAATTCTAAGCGGTATTGGCTATCAACAACAAATGGTTTATACTGTATTGATACCGACCGGTCCATTAAGAATTTCAATGTCAGCTGGGGGTTAAACACGTCTTGGTTTAACGAGCGTTCCGCCTATTATTACAATGATACCTTATATTTTGGATCTGTTGATGGAATATGTTTTTTTAAGGCGCCACAGCTTGATCCTCTTCCTGCACATAAACCCTTACTCTACTTTTCTGATTTTAAAATATTTAATATCAGCCAACTCAGAAACAAAAAGTATTTTGAAAAAGGTATTGATCACACGAATGAGATCGTGCTGCCTTATGATCAAAATATGATTTCGATTGAGGTGAATCAAGTA
This sequence comes from Sphingobacterium sp. UBA7625, assembly GCF_002484085.1. Taxonomy (NCBI): domain Bacteria; kingdom Pseudomonadati; phylum Bacteroidota; class Sphingobacteriia; order Sphingobacteriales; family Sphingobacteriaceae; genus Sphingobacterium; species Sphingobacterium sp. UBA7625. The sequence goes on along the minus strand of NZ_DLJD01000057.1, from coordinate 36,019 downwards.
AATTTCGATCCGCAAAGCCGCGAAAACTATCGCATATTTTATACTTTAAAAGACATTGATAAGCGTTGGTATGAACTTTCGAAAGCTTCAGGAACAATAACTTTTACTTCCTTGAAATCAAAAAATTACGAACTACATATTAAGTTAGTAGATCTGAACAATAATATCATTGCGACAAAAAAATTGCTGATCAAAATCAAACCCCATTTCCTGCTGAGCAATATTATGCTCTGCGTATATGGGGCATTGGTGATTGTGGCGCTCATCCTATTTAGAAAGTTCTTAAAAAGACGACATTTGAAAATCTTGAAGATAAAACTGGCTGAAGTAGAAAAGTCTAAATTAGAGGAACTGAATAAAAGTAAGCTTGATTTTTTCACCTACATGTCCCATGAACTTAAGACTCCATTAGCCATTATTATGGCGATACAGGAAGATCTTTTCTCAAATAATAAGATTGAAAACATCAAGGAATATGAAATCTCCCAAAAGAATATTAAACGGCTCACGTTCCTGATAAGTCAATTGATGGAATTTAGGGAGATTGAAAGCAGCAATCTCCCATTAAATACCATGAATGGAGACCTGGTCTCATTTTGTCAAAATATCTTTTCGATGTTTGCTCCTTTATTTGATCGTAAACATATTGAATATCGATTTGATCACCCATTGACGGAAGTAAATGTCGACCTCGACTTTGACAAACTGGAAAAAATAATCAGCAACTTGCTGAGCAATGCGTTTAAAAACTGTGAGGTGGGTGGTCGGATACTACTGGTATTGGCTGCTTCCACAGGCAGCAATGAAGTTGTTATTCATGTAAGTAACACGGGTAGCTATATACCACAAGAACAGATTGAAAAAATATTTGAACCTTATTTCAGACAAAAGTCTACGGGCGATTATTACGATAATAACGGTATTGGTCTAGCGTTGGTCATAGGACTCACCAAACGTATAAACGCACAAATTGATGTGAATAGCAGTATTGAAGATGGAACACAATTTACACTAACTATACCGGTGGATAATTTTGCGTCCGAGCTTCCGGATGACCCAGATCTCGAATTACATGCAACAATGGAACTCATAGACGACGTGATTTACACTGATAACAGCCAAATAAGATTTGATGTTCCGTCGGAAGGCAATACGCATAAAATTCTTCTGGTAGAAGATCATACTGATCTGGCAGAACTATTTAAAAATAAATTACTGGAATCCTACCATGTCATCATCGCTCACAATGGACAAGAAGCTTTAGAATACATTCGAAATAATCCGATCGACATGGTGATCAGCGATATTATGATGCCTATCATGGATGGATATGAATTATGCAAGCATTTGAAAAGTAACCCGAAGACCAAACACATCCCGATTATCCTAATGACTTCTTATGATACGATTGCCAATAAAATCAAAAGTTATGAATTAGCCGCAAATGGCTATATCAATAAACCCTTCAGCACGCAGGAGCTACTGGCTAAAATGGGTAGTTTATTAAAAAATAAAGCTACGCTACGCCATTACTACAGTCAGGCGGAGCCTTTACGAATTAAAGAAGAAGCAAATTCACAGGAGGAGACATTTATTTTAAAAGTGCAGGAAATTATTGTTAGAAATATTGCAGAAAATAGTTTTTCAGTCCATCAACTAGCACAGGAAATGCGCATCAGTAGAACCCAACTGTATCTATCGTTAAAGAAAATAACAGACCTCACGCCTACTGATTTCATTATCAAAGTTAAACTTGACTATGCCAAAACGTTATTAAAAGACCCATCATTTAGTATTTCTGAAATTGCCTATAGATTAGGTTATTCCAATGCAAACTATTTCAGCAAACAATTTAAAGATTTCTTCGGTATAACGCCAAGCCAATATAGAAAGGCTAAATAATCACTATCCATTTCAATCCTGACGATTGAAATGGATAGCAAAAATGCTTATTGAAATGCAATTTCTGGATTCCAGTATGTAGTATCCCAGCCTGAATTGGAACGTTGATCCACACGAAAGGATAATTCGTCGCCAAAAGTGACAGGCACATTGATATCATGCCAAAATCCAGTGGTATTGTTGTAAACAATCGTTTGCCAGCTGCCGGATGGCCAGATCATTGCATTATTTTTCCAAATACTCACGTTTACGCCATCCCCGCCCCCGGTATCATTTTTACGAACCAGACCAGTAATTTTTACGGTACCCGATTTTGGCGCATTCCACGCGAGTATCGGCTGACTGTTATCCGGATGAATATATATATTACCATTGCCGTTCCATATTGCATCATAGCTACCCGAACCGCGCCAATGATTGGATCCGTCCGGATTCCAGCTCATCAAATTTGTACCTATACCAGCTTGCCAGTATTTATAATACCATCTGCGTCTTCCCTGTGCAGTGGAAAAATCGGTCGATGCATTATATACATCACTATTAACTGTACCCAATGGACTGATGATCTTGACCGCATTTGCATACTGATTCAGCGTCAGATGACTATCCTTAAAATCCTTTATATAATTGCCATTTATCTTCACATTCTCGAAGGTCACTCCTTCGATGCGATGGCTGTCATTCCAGCCAACCAGCTTAACTTCGTTGCTGCCTCCGGAGGTAGATGTAATATTCTTATAGAGAATGTTTGTCATTGCTCCGGGCCAGCTCCAGTTTCCTGTCAATGAACCGAAATAAAATGTTTCATCCATCTGTACATTTATTAATCGTTTTGCTTTTTCCACACGGATGTCTTCAAAGGTTATATCATTAAAATAGGTGCCATGTAGGGCAAAAATATTGATGGCTGAGCGATCAGGAAGCACATCTGGATGATTTTTGTCGTCGTAATTGTATAAAATATCGATGTTTTGAAACTTAATGTTCTGAAAATAGGCCGCACGTGTCTCCGCACCGATACCGATTGTATTATTTGCGTCAGCCCACAATTGCGCATTTTTATAGATAATATTGTATACCGGTAGGGAATTGGCCGGAATTTGATCCGACATTCCTTTGATGGCAACTGCATCATCAGCAGAATGGATAAAGGATTTATCAAAAGTAATATCGTGGCTGCTATTGATATTGAACCCATCGGAACTGGCAAAATATGGGCTGACAGCCTTATAATTTGATACGTTGACGAATGAACAATTATGCATGGCAGCAGTCCAGCTTCCGATGTTTCGATTGACAATGATATCTTTCACAGTTGAGCTACTTACTGTCCCTAATGCTAGGGCAATATCATCTGTCGGACTGTTGTAATCGTTAAGCAGAATGCCCCTACCCCTTATTGTCACATTTGATGCATTATCTATTTTTACTCTTCCTCTAATAACTGCTCCGCCCGCGATATATAATGTTTTTCCGGAACTCAACGTCAACGGTGGCTGCGAGCTCAGATCGTAATATCCCGGAGCATAATACAGTACATTCGGGTCGGTGGCAGATGGAATATTACTTTCGAGCTCCTGTGCAAATAAATGCAGCACCTTTCCCTGGTAGTTGTTGTCCAATACCAGGGATATATTGGTCGGCTGAGAGAGGGTGAAAGTAATTGTGTTGCCGGATCTCACCCCTGTGATGCCTAATGATGCAGGTAGTAATTTGAATGTACTAAAGCCACTGGAGGGAGTGATTGATACTGAAACTGTGCCGCTGAAATCGAAGTAACCATAACTTACACTATTTCCCCAACCGTTATTTCCAGCATGATAGAGGCCGATTGAATTCCCGCCCGCGCTGACTGTATAGGCTGCGGATCTATACTGATTTGGCAGACTGCTGGGCAAAGGATAGGTTGTTACTACTGTGCTTAAACTGGCGCGCGTGCTGTGGTTTTCTGATTTCAACAACGCAGCTTCTTCTTTTGAAGGTGTTATTTTGTTGCATGCGACAAAACATAGCCATACAAATGGCAAAATAAATAATTTCATAGTTGATCTATAAGTGGTTAATTGTTAGGTTAAGATAGGAATTCTAGCGAAAAATTGACACCAACTGATCAATTATTGAACAAAAGTGTAACACTTTAAACTTTAATAGTGATATTAGATTGACGTCTCCCAAAAAATCGGAGTATTTAAAGGTAAAGAGTTAATGTAATGGTTTGGAGAAATAATCGGTTATAAGAAACTGTAAGTATTTAGAATTAACTAAGAGAAACTATACATAATCGCTGGCCCATAGCGGGAATTTATAGGGATACTTACCATACACATCAAAATAAGGGGCAAGTTCTGTTTTTGGCAATGCTTCGCTCAAGGCAGCGCAAAATGCTTCTTCATCCAATGGATCAATGTCAGAGATCTTAAAGCTATCCAATATCTCCAGCAGCTCTGCCATTTCGCTTTCATATGAGGCCTGACAATCCTCCCCTGCTTCCATCCGCTGTTGAAGGTNNCAAAATGGTGACTCTCATTTGAGGGATATTGACCATGTTCCAGAAAAAACTGATTTCTGTAACGATCTTTGTGAGAATATATAAAATCGTTTGCTCATTATTTATATCGTTATGGACGGTAATGGAGATACATATACTAAGGATGGATTGGCGAAACTTTTAGTATATTAGTTTCGCTAATACAGTTATTATCTGAAATTTCCCAAAAGCGATTCACAATGAATGAAGTAGAAAAAATAAAGCAACAGATTGTAAGAAAAGCTATAGAATTTAAAACAGGAGGTTTTAGGCCAACAAATTCCATTTCTGAAAGTTGGATAGGAAAAGTTTACTTATACAAAGAAGATGAAGAAATTCCGAAAGACAAAAATGGAAATCTAATGTTGCCTTTGTTCCAACTTTGCTTAGAAGATATTGAAATTAGACCTGATATTTTAGCTGATACAATGGTGATTACTGTTTTTATAGCAGAAGAGCTTCCAATGGATATAACAGCCAACGGAAATGAGTGGGTATTGCGAGAATACAAAAAATCAGACAAATTAATAATTAAAGAATTAAACAATCCTGATTCAGGGCTAAAACCATTTCCCCTAAAACCTTCAAAAATAGAAGAAGATTATCCTGTGTGGGATGGAGGTGGTTTAACAAGTGAAATGGAAGATGAAATATTAAAACTTGAAGATTCGGGAATAATTGGAGGTTATTATGATATAGCTGAAAATAAATATGGACACAAACTTGGAGGTTATCCAAGCTTTTGTCAACCAGGTGTTTATTTTGGAAACGACTTTGAATTTGTATTTCAAATTGCATCCGACGACAAAGCAAACTTGAATATAGTTGATAGCGGAACGATGTATTTTGCTAAAAATGCGAAAACAGAAGAATGGAATTTCTACTGTGACTTTTATTAAAAAAACAGCAGAGCTCAGCACAACTGAGTACTGAGTGGAAACACATATCATCGAGTTTGAATACCCCTTGTTATCACCTAAAAAGGCATTGTCACCACTCGTGCTTTATATTTACCTTTTTCAATCGTAAATAAAACCGCATATCCACCCGCTCCATCACTATTTACAGAAGTGATATATAAAATATCATTTAAATCATCATAATAACATGCTGCAAATTCATTGTTGACATTAAAGAGGTTTTCAATTTCCTGTTCCGGAACTAGGACAGTCCTACCCTTTATTTTTGCTTCTATGGATATGTAATGGCTTGAAGGGATTCCACCATCTGTTCCCCATAGCTTTTGCCCTTTAAACTTGTCTACAACGGTATAGCCTTCATATTTAGTTGATGAAAAGTAACTTTTATTTTTTTCGTAATCGAACTTGTCGGACCTCATTTCCACAGTGACATCATTTGATCTAAATGTTGCCCTGCTTTCATCAAAGGATATATTGGGAATATGTTTATAAGATTCAATAAATTTAATTCTTGTATTGTGTACGTATCCAGTAACACTTTTGTTTTGACTGTTGATGTAATCAATACTTACCCAATCGCCGAGTTTTTGATCGGGAAAAGCATAGACAATTTCATCAGCAGCGATTTTTGAAACAATTGTGCTATTAACTGTGGCTTATTTCCTCACATTTACATAACCATCTTTGTCAATGATTTTTGCAAACTGTGCATTAGCTAATTGGCTTGCTGCGAGAAAAAATAATGCTAGTAGATATCTATGGTTCATTTGCTATAAAATAGTTATCAAGATATTAGCTCCCATTCCTAAGAAATTACGTCAAACGATCTGCCAAACTAATATCCTCTCCTGTTTAAATGATTCCTATACACGGTAACGTAATATCCCGAACAATTCCGGCTACTTTTTTGTTCCAATTCTTCAATATAGGGAGAAAACTAATATTTGAAGTTATCGATGAAAGTGACATAGTCATTCAAGACCTTCCTAATAATTAGATTAATCATTTTGTATCAAGATACAAAATAGATATGTAAATTAGCTACTGAGTTATATATTAATACAATGGGGATTTTCTCGATTCTTAACTTATCATTTACATGTATTTTATCAATAGGCCTGCTATCGCAGGCTTTTGGTCAATCCCTTATTTTGGATTCCATACGTATAAATTCAGTTTTAATCAATCATCAATCATTGGTTGATTTCTTGCACGCTGATCCAAAGACTAGTTTTGTCATTGATGCGACGCGATATTCAGTAGATGAAAAAGACAAGCTCAATCAAAAACTGGTCGAAATCAAAAGTCAAACTGTTTCGCTCGATTACATAAAAAACAAAGGACAGATCGGTTGTAACCCAAATGATGTTATCTTTATCTGTACAAAGGATTTCCTTAAAAAGAAACGGGCAAAATCGAAAGGAGTAAATAAAAATACAATCATCGAATCTCCTCGAGAAATGAACGAGGTATTTCCTGAGCCCCCTGATGGCTCAGTTGGGTTCAAAAATTGGATTATCAGTCATTATAAAGTGCCAACGGCTGCCAAGAAGGCAAAAGTAAATGGTAAACTGATCATCAATTTTACGGTTGGAGAAGATGGCAAGCTCCGTAATTTTCAGATAGTCAAAGATATTGGTTATCAAACTGGTGAAGCGTTAATAACATTGATTCGAAAATCTAGTCCTTGGAAACCAGGATTTCAAAATGGACGTGCTGTAAAATGCGGCTATACATACCCCCTATCATTCAGTGATGGTGATTTAAAATTAGAATCTAAGACAAAAAGACAAAGATGAAAATCCATATTGTTAGCGACCTGCATAGAGAATTTGGATACAACGATATCAATCTGAATATAGCTGAAATACTTGTATTGGCTGGAGATACTGATCTAGGGGTGAAAGGGATCAACTGGCTCAAATCACTTTCTTTGGATATGCCGATCATTTATGTACTGGGCAATCATGAGTATTATAAGGGAGCCTATCCGAAAACATTACATAAAATCAAAGATGCCGCAAGTAACTCAAATATCCATGTGTTGGAAAATGAATCTTTGGAGATCGACCAGGTTTGTTTCCATGGCTGCACACTCTGGACTGATTTTTCCTTAAAGGGCAATCCAGCTGCATATGGATCGCTATGCCAAAGCCGTATGAATGATTATAAGAAGATCAGACTAGGTGACAGTTATACCAAATTGAGAAGCATCGATACGTTTAGAATCCACCAAACTTCAAGGCAATGGCTGGAGCAGAGTCTTAGTGTCAATCAAGCGAAGCATAATATCGTAGTGACGCATCATGCGCCGAGCATTCAATCTCTGCCAACGAAATATTTGGATGATCCGATCAGCGCCGCCTACGTCTCGGATATGGAAGATTTTATCGTAAAGCATCAACCCTCCTATTGGATCCATGGCCATGTACATACTCCTGTAAACTATAAAATCGGCAGCACCGAAATTATATGCAATCCGCATGGTTATATTAATGAAGCTTATAACGGATTTAATAATAATCTTATTATAGAGATATAAACCACCCTCTTAAATCAATAACTTCTTGTACTCTTCAGCCGAATTTCGTAGATTCAAAACACAAGCCATAGTATGAAACAGATCATAAAACTATTCCACATTTCTGCCCTTACTATCCTCTTTGTTGGGTGCATAGATCCATCGCGCACAAAGAAAATGGATTTTGGTCTATTCACAATAGAGGTTCCCTATAAATGGCAGCAGGTCAAACAAAACGGAATAGACAGTTATGTCGGCGCAATTGCTGTAGATAACACGGATACGCTTTACTTTGATCTGGGAATGTATTCAAATACCCTGACTGAACCTAACATAGAAGTCATTACGAGACAAATGATGGAGGAAAACGATCTAGACTCCTCGGGTTTCGTTGTTGTAAAAGATATCATGTCGATGAATATTGATGCCGATTTGTATAGAAAACAAAATGTATCCTGGGATACCATCGATAACAGAAGAGCCAAAATCGTATTTCCTAGGATATCCGGGAAAGGTACGACTGGAATATACATCGGTAGCCTATGGGGAGACTCTTCAAAAGTCCGATTTAATCTTTACGGAGCAAACCTAAAAGCGCAAACAGAAGAGGATCTTCTCAAAGCGATAAAAACATTGAGATTCTACAAACGTAATATAGATAATGAAGAGAATTAACGCTCCCCTATTTGTGCATCTCTGTTTTGTAGTTTTGACATTTTATGCATTATTAACAGACGGTGATTGGCTGAGGTATTTTACGGGGAGTTTAGATTTTAACTTGATTATTTTTGGATTGCAAGTTGCCGGACTTATTTATGCAGGATACTTACAGGCGCAAAGAAATAGAAAGGTAATCTCCATATTATGGCCAGCATTGATTGGGTTGATAATACTTATATCGTGTGTACTCATCACGGGAAATTATCAGTTTAATAAAAATATCGGAATTACAATCGTGTGGATTATCTTAGAAGCTTATTATATATGCTATGAAATTTTAATCGGTGATCTTATTGAGAAAATACCTTTTTTATTAAATCTCAACCACGGTTTCCAAGCTCAATGCATTTATGTTATTCTTTCCGGCGTATTTCCATTGATTGGCTATGTTATGTTTAGATCAAAAAGAGCATTGAACAAAGAGTAAATCCGGGATCTATGCAAAGTAATTGGGATAAATATGGATTTTCATGTACTATGGGACCAAAGTTAAGGGGACTGGTGCAAATCCAACTTGTTGATGAACTAAATAGTTTATTGGGCCTGAGCATCAAATTTGATTTCGACTGGTCGAAATCCTGTATCGAGGGACATAATGGAATGTTTCTGGATGGTAGTCTGGAAAATTATTCGGGTATTATATTGACCAACAAACAAGCATCAATTAAAGCAGATGGCTGGATGGACTTTATTCAGGAAGGAGATTTCTTCCTGGCTTATTGGGATCAAATAACAGTTTGTCATAACAATAAGGAGCTATTCTCAAAAGATTTTGGGATCTCTAGCATTGCCTTTGATTTAGTTCCTGAGGAATTGCGCTGGCATCTGAAAAGAGGTCAGAAAACACTAAAGAAATGATTATGTTAAAAATTCATAGATAATACCTTAAAACATTTTTTTATCTTTGGTATATCAACTATTTTTTAAGTATGACTGTAATATCGCTACGCGAACAGGTAAAGAGCGGTACTGTAGCAGTAAGAGCGCTAAGATTAAAGAGATTGGAAAACGGTTTACCGTTTATGATCAACGTTAAAGGAATGGAAGAAAAGTTATGTTACATTGAATATCCGAATGGTAATATTCATCTCGTAAAACAATCTTCTCAAGGCAATGATTTTGAAACGCTGGAAGTTCTGGATAAATCAGAAGCTATAAATCTTAGACGTCGATTTAATCTCATATAATGCCTGAGTTATTCGTCATCACTGGATCTAATGGTGCAGGAAAGTCTACAATTGGCCCAATATATTTTCCTCCGCATTTACAAAATGTTTTCGATGGTGACAAACTCTACCTCCAAAAAAGGTCGGAATTATGGAGGTCTGGTATCCGAGTTCAAAGAGAATTGAATTCACAAGCGTCAGATTTTGTCGATTCTACTTTCGAATCGTTAGTAAATAATGCTATTTCCAATAGTATTGACTTCGCTTATGAAGGTCATTTTTCTCAGGATAATAGTTGGGAGCCTTTGCAGAGATTTAAGGATGCTGGATATTATTTACATATGGTTTTCTTCGGTCTGGATAATGTTGATATCTCATCCGACCGTGTACTTATAAGGGCAAAAGAAGGTGGTCACAATGTTGATCCCCTGACTTTGAGAGACAACTATTTTGGGAACTTACACCAAGTAGACAGACGCTTCCTTATCTTTGATAGCTTAAAGATAATTGATACATCGGAAATGGAACACCGAGATCTTATATTTATCCTAAATGGAAACATAAGGGAGTTTCTCCCCCTATCGGATCAACCATGCTGGCTTTTAGAAAATATGCCTAATATTTCTAATCTATTGGGTAAGTCTATTAGTGAACGATAATGAAAAGATCCGATTAGCGCGACCTTTGCTTAGAATATCATAAAACAACTAGATGTCGACTATTGAACAGAGTAGATGCTGGAAAAGCTGCATGGTCAACATTTGCTGAAATTTTCAAGGGAGCTAAAGTTTACGAGTAATAAATAGTAAGCATGCAAGGTAAAAGAGGCAACTAAAGAATAATTTATGAACATAACCCTTAGTGTAAATAGAGATTTGAACGCGGATGATATTCTACAACTATATCAAGCTAATAAATGGAGTGCAGCCGAAAAGCCAGAATTACTGATGAAAGCACTCTTAAATTCGCATTCTCTGGTTACTGCATGGGATGGTACAACATTAGTCGGGCTAGGGAATGCCATTTCCGATGGATATCTGGTGGTATATTATCCGCATCTACTAGTGCTCCCCTCCTATCAAAGCAAAGGGGTTGGTCGTTTGATTATGGATAAAATGCAGGAGATTTACAAGGACTTTCATATGCAGATGCTTACGGCTGATGGAAAGGCTATCGACTTCTATAAAAAGAACGGTTTTGAAAGAGCAGGCCAAACTGAACCGATGTGGATCTATTCTGGTGCTGATCATTAAAATAGAAGAAATACAAAGTTTGAGCAAATATTGTCAGCAATAATGGAATGATACGAACATTAGAAATATCATAAATATGTTCATGCGTATAAAGCTCACAAGATTGGACAGATTCCACTATCCCGGTATATCAAGGATAGAAGCTGACTGAAAACTTTTATATTTACCATTGTATTTGTGGCGCATTGTGTTTTCAATATAATATTTGGAAACACAATGCGCCACTTTTTTATACGAATTGTCTAATGGTTTTGGACGGTAATGGAAATACATATATAAGGATGGATTGGCGAAACTTTTAGTATATTAGTTTCGCTAATACAGTTATTATCTGCAATTTCCCAAACGCGATTCACAATGAATGAAGTAGAAAAAATAAAGCAACAGATTGTAAGAAAAGCTATAGAATTTAAAACAGGAGGTTTTAGGCCAACAAATTCCATTTCTGAAAGTTGGATAGGAAAAGTTTACTTATACAAAGAAGATGAAGAAATTCCAAAAGACAAAAATGGAAATCTAATGTTTCCTTTGTTCCAACTTTGCTTAGAGGATATAGAAATTAGACCTGATATTTTAGCTGATACTATGGTGATTACTGTTTTTATAGCGGAAGAACTTCCAATGGATATAACAGCTAACGGAAATGAATGGATATTGCGAGAATACAAAAAATCAGACAAATTAATAATTAAAGAATTAAACAATCCTGATTCAGGACTAAAACCATTTCCCCTAAAACCTTCAAAAATAGAAGAAGATTATCCTGTGTGGGATGGAGGTGGTTTAACAAGTGAAATGGAAAATGAAATATTAAAACTTGAAGATTCGGGAATAATTGAAGGTTATTATGATATAGCTGAAAATAAATATGGACACAAACTTGGAGGTTATCCAAGCTTTTGTCAACCAGGTGTTTATTTTGGCAAAGACTTTGAATTTGTATTTCAAATTGCATCCGACGACAAAGCAAACTTGAATATAGTTGATAGCGGAACGATGTATTTCGCTAAAAATGCGAAAACAGAAGAATGGAATTTCTACTGTGACTTTTATTAAAAAAACAGCAGAGCTCAGCACACTTTATGAAAATACCAGCACGTGACAACTTCAAATAACCTCTTTCAACCAATTGGTATACCAATCTTCAAAAGACACCCTCAAGCCATTAGTATCTAATAAAGGGGTTATTCCCCCATAGTCAGGCCTCTCATCAGTCCAAATATTGCCGTATTCAATTCCATTTACAACCAAAAGATAAGTACAACCATGTCCAATATGGCAAATCTGCAGACATCCATGTATATGCCCTGTATCCATATATGAATTTAACTGATTTTCATCCGGTCGCTCTCCACTCTCCCAATCAATATCAAAAACCCAGTCTTCATTCCAGCTTTCAGAATAAGAAAATGGCATTGTCAGATCAATAGCAGGTTTTGTTTTAAGTTTAAAGTCTATCATTGATTCCTCTAAGGACAAAAGCCCATAATTTGGCCCACTGCAACCATTCCCTATTTTGGTAATGAAGCCTCTATAATTTTCGGGGAACCTAATCCTTAGATTGCGTTCAATATAAAAAACCTCGGATTCAGGAATAGGAGGATTAAGAAAAAACTCTTTTGGTGTAATTTTATTTAATTTATTCGGGTTATCCTGTAGAAAGCGTAATTTCTCTTTGATTAAATTTATATCCATGCATAATTCTATTTTTGTGACCTCTTACCAAAAAACTGGAATATTAAAAATAAAGAATTCGGTGATGAATTACTAATTTTTAAAGGAAGTCCCTCTTGGACCAAATTCTTATTATGTACGCTCATATGGCTGGATGGTTCGCCGTCGGGTTTAAAATACTTGCAAAATATGTTGAAGTTTTATTAAGCGATTAGTATGGTATTATTTCAAATGGCATAGGAAAAAAGTTTATAATTTTTCAGAGCTTAAACGGAAAGTGTTTTTACTTTCCTTAAATAAAGTGGAATTGCAACAATAAAATGGACACTTAAGTAAGAATAGGCATTACAAACATTATCAAAAGGCAAATTCGTAGGTTCCGAATGCTTTGTTTCCGAACTGATCCAGCTATTTGGAGAAAAATTTGTATAAAATCGTTAGAACATTGTTCCAATTATTCTTTATTTTTAGTCTATGAGTGACTATACTATTTCGCTTGTGCCTAAAGTGTCCAGGTACGCTTTTGATAAAGTTGTTGTAAATGATATTTTAAAGTGGTTAGTTTCGAAAGATATCGTCAAAGCTGAATTATCGGATTGCATACTCGACAACCTTGGATATGCAATTTCTGATGGTGCTCAATACATTGTGTCGGAACCTCAGTTCCTTCCATACCAACTTGATATAAATGGTCTGGAAATAACAACTGAGCGCACTGTATTTGATACCGGCCAAAATGGCATCGATCGTATCATATGCCCCAGTTGTACGGAAAATATTGTAGCTTCCACTTTCGCTAATGAACCCCTATCTTTTAATTCTTTTCTATATAACCATTTCATAAGATTTCATTATTAGCATTTATCAGGAAAAATACGGATGATAATGTATAACGTGTATTTTTAAGTTACTTGGTAAATAAGTTGTTGGACACTATTATATTTTCTAACTGACGACAATGTCTTTGCGTGTGGTAAATATTAAACCAAATCCATTCATATCTCGTGAATTCACCATATGCCGGAATTGAAAAGGCAATGCAAGTCAGAGACAGATCGCTTGCTTCGATAGTCTCTTTTATTTGTTTAACCCGATTTTCCAAAGACTTTATCAAATCATTTTTATCTATTTTTTCGTTTGAAGGTAATACTGCTTTCGGTGCATTCATTTTAATTGAATCATCTGCGAATAGGGCATTAATTGGATCTAGTTTTTGGTCGATTGGTCGTTCTGTAACAGTTGTTTTTCCATTCAAAATTTCAACAAATTGATAGGATTTATACAAATGATCTCCTAATTGTCCAGCTGACCAACCGTGTGTGGGTTGGAAGTTTAATTGCTCTTCGGATAGTGAAAGCAGCAGTTTCAATAATCTGTAAGCCGTTTTATGAAATTCATTAAATGTATCTTGTTTGGTAGCTGCCATTTCTATGTATTATTTTACCTCCACGACAACTCAAATATATGTGAAACTATCCAAATCGCCAAATTAGCGAAGTCAGCAGATGACACCAAAATTTTAAACTATTTAAAAGGTTGGTTACAGAGACACATAACGCAGTACAGTAACCAATACCATTATTATTTAATTGATAGCACAACCGTGACTACATTGGCTGCTATTGGAACACTGAAATTGGTCGTGGTTACTATCATTGCTTTATTCTTTTCAATCGGGCATGGTTAATACCCAAGCCTATTATACATTATTTATTTTGAATGAATATGTTTACAGATATTATCTTTCAAGATTATTACAAATTGTAAGGCTACGATATTGGTTTATAATCGCTAGCCCGTAGTGGGAATTTATAGGGATACTTAC
>NZ_DLJD01000057.1:4750-21429 GCF_002484085.1 Sphingobacterium sp. UBA7625 | reverse complement strand
TCCCGTATATGTTCGAGTATAGTGGCACAATCGTTGGAACGGAATTCAGAAATATCCTTTCAATTGGCCACTGTATCCACACGACAATAAATATATGCATCATAGTTTAGGGCGCCGGCGAGCGGAAAGAGAATAGGAAAATCGGCTGCTGTCGACTCACTGGGCACGACTAAGTCACCATGCTTATCTAGTGCAAAGCAAATAGTTTTGGTATCTATTGACCAATACATAGATGGCAAGGTCGGTATTTCTGAAAGAAACAAAGTTTTGCGGTTCGGACTTAACTTTCCTCGTCCTTTCACGCACGACACGTCCCAAGGTATCAATTAATTTGAAATGGATTTTATTTTTTTGGTGAGCTCCAATGAAGTTTTGTAAAGATAGTGCAGACTATCAGTTTTATAGTAATTTGGTTCAATATAGTTCCATAGACAATATTCATTATAGGCTGCACTCTTCTGCTGACTGCCATGATTACGGCCTATCATTTTCTGGGGATAATTATCAAAGATGTATGTCTCCTTCAATTCTACCTTCGAAACGCTATGTGCCGCAGCAGTTTGTGCTAAATACTTGGGCGATATGGAAGTGCAAGAGATAAGATATACATAAAAATAGATACCACTGAAAATTGTGCAATGGTTACAGTGCGCATATTGTGATATTTTTTGATTTCTTTCATAAGCTCTTTTTTGCAGAAATAAATTGTTGGACACTCCTTCGTCAATTGGATATTCTGTTAAAACTCCTGTTAACTTATGTCTATTTATCCATATAACTAAACTTTAAGTTGTTTCTAAACATTAGGTAAGTCCCTCAATAAATTCTGAAAAGGTTTTATTTTTAAAAACAGCTTCTTCATTTGACATTCCAATAAATGGTATTTCATAAATATCACTTGTGCTTTTTTTAACTGCATAAGCTGTACCACCACCATCGGAACCAAAAATAAAAAAATCAGGAGCATATTCGTCAACGTTATAATCTCTATTAAGTTGTATCATATCCGTTAAAGCCCATAAAACTATATAGTTCTCATCTGAACTGATATCTGCACCATTTGAATCCTTAAAAGATTCAATAAATCCCTCTGGAAGCTTAAAATCGATCTGTTTCAAAAAATTTTCAACTTCTTGCTTTATTGGGGCTATGTTTCTATCAATCGTTGCCATCGTTTTATTGTTTAGTATATCTCATTAAATCATTCCAAAATTAGTGTATTGCGAATGCTGAGCATAATTAACCAGGTTGTACAGCATTTACCGCTTTGGCACTCATCCCACTTCAATGTCATGCGACCGGTAGTGATGAACGGAAAAAGCTGGACGAAAGATTGGAGGTGAAAAACTGATAAAATTAACCGGAAAATCTGGTATGTTGGACAATTCGACCTGGACTCTTTTCGATCTGCTCAAAATCTTCTATTTTTCTACAATTATTAAAAATAACCTTTTCGATGAATTCACACTGGTTTACCTCCTTGACAGATTGTAAGTTTCCCGAATAGCCGTTTGCAAAGGGTTTTCATACGACTTATATCAACCTTCCTCGTGGTCTAAAATATGGTAGGTGCTTTTAATTTTTCAAAATAGGCTTTTCATCATTTCAAACTGATTTATATCATTAACTAATCCTTGTCTTTCTAGAAAAAGCTTTATTGATTCACAAGTAGAATCTATATTGTTTACTTGTAATATTTCAGCATTAGTGGCTTGATAAGCTTCTTTTATTAAGTGAGATGCAATTCCCTTTCTTCTATGATTTTTAGAAACAGCGATCTGGTAAACACGCTTCATCTCCTTACTAAATAAAACATACCCCACTAATTTCCCTTCAATAAATGCTCCTAAAGCATCGGGTTGTAAATTATCCATGCTATTAATATAACTTTGCCAACTGGGCTGTATATCCCAAAAAGCTACAAAATCAGCCCATAAGAGCTTATTTAAAGGTAATAAGCATACATTGGAATGATTAATTGTCGTTTCTACTTTACCGCCAAAACACAAGAGTTTTCTGCGTACTGTAAATCCATCTTTTTCATAAGCACGAATCGCTGAATTATTACTCGCAATTACTTCTAAAACTAATTCCTTAACTTCGTTTTGCTTTAAAAAAGGGTTTATAAATTCATACATTTTACCTACAAATCCTTTACCACGATAGTCAGGAAGAACTCCAGTTCCTGCATTGTATACTACTCTCTTAGAATCTAAAGTTCTCACTCCATGCATAATAAATGCTATAAGCTTATTATCTAAAAATACTCCTACAGACCACTGCATAACAATATCTTCTGATAAAATCTTGAACTTTAATTGTTCTTCATTTAATTTAAATGGAACAATATAATCAGCAAAAGAAGTATTAACAGCATTTAATAAATCATCAAAATCATCATCTGTTAGCCGTCTTAGAATGACATTATCTGTATTCATAGTTACTTTATTTTAAACTAAATTTTGCTTTTTTTTGTTGATTTAAATTATAAATATTTGGACAGTTATCCAATTTTAAAAAGGCTATTCACATTTCTAAAACTTTTGTACTCAAGAAATAAGCAAGTCGCTGTAAGATAACTTTTCTACTTGCTGTTGCTGAATACCAAAATAATTATAATAAAAATCACATTGTTTTTTCAGTTCCTCCAAAGTAAATGATTCTGTTTCATCTATTGCTTCGACTTCGATAAAGGTTCCTAGATTCTTAACTGTATCAAAATGAAACTTTACATTGTCAATACCATATATTTTTCTCTTTTTGTCAACAATCACTTTTATTCCCATCTGATTGGAGAGGATTTGTTTCAGCGTATCATTCATGTCGTGTTTATATAGAAGAATGTCAGATCTTTTACTTCCAAGAATATTCTCACGGTTATAATCAATCAGTTTGCTTTCTTTTCCTATCACTTCGCGTAGTTTTAATCTTCCCTTTTGTGCATTAAAATATGTGTCAATCTGATGATCTGCCCCATAATCAATAGGATTTAATTTAAGAAGGAGATTTTCATACTTCCCAAATTCTTGTACTCTTGCTTTAAATTCAAAATTCTTTATTTTCATATATTAATTTGAGGTTTTACATCTCTCTTTTTTTAGTTTGTTTCATCCGCTTAACTTTAAATACACCAAAGTTACTACCAATAAAAAGTCAACACCAGATAGATTGACCTGATATAGCTATTCTATTTTCAAGCGCATGCATATACTGTATGGCTCAAAACCTTCGTGTAGATACAGAGCCGCCGCAGAAAGATTTTTTGACAAGACACTTAGCTCCAGATAATCAGCTTGGTTTTCCTTTGCACACATTTTAACGCGATTAATCAATGCTTTACCTATTCCCATTCCACGCATGTCCGCATCAACAACAATGTCCATTAAATACATACATCTCAAGGGCACAAAACAGTTATAAGGTGGACTCTTCTGTAATTGTGTAATTACAATTCCTTTTACCTCATCATCTGCCCTATATACAAAGGCTGTAAACTGATCTTCTCCGGCAATGACTCTTTGCAGAAAACTTTCGTCCTGATGCGCTGTCTGCATATAGCCGGGTTCATGATTTGCCATCTGTTCAAAGAGTTGGAAATAAAGGTTTTTTATCTTTGGCAGATCTGCCTGGACTGCTTTTCTAATGTTCATATTTTTATACCTATATGTTTTGTTTTCTTTTTGTTTTATATTTCAAAACTCCACAATTGTTACTTTTCTTTTCAAAAAGGGAAGATAGTCTTCAATTATATGGTGGGTTCCGATTTTTAGATAATTTGTGGTGGTACCATCGCTACAACCATAATTCGGCAGTAAAGTGACATCCCTGTCAAACACCACATGGACACACTCACTATTAGGATTTAGTAGTCCGAAAATACTTGCTGCCCCAACTTTTACGCCTAAAAAATGCATTAGCATATCTTCAGGGGCAAAAGATACCCTGGATATGTTTAGGGAGTCACTAAACAGCTTTGTATTGAAGGGTTTATTCCCCAACATTACAACTAGATAAAACGCTGTCTTTTTTCGGTTACATAAGAAAAGTGTCTTCACCATATCCATCTGTAAATGCTCATTGACAATTTGACACTGCTCCATAGTGATAACCTCATCAGTTTCAATCCGCTCAAAAGGAATGTTAAGTTTATGTAGGGCGGTATATGTTGCTTGCTGAATTTCCGAATTAAATTTTATGGGAGCTTCTTTTGAAATTTCGCTTATAAACATCGTTTGTAATCTTATCTTTCGATATTTAGTTAATATATCTTTTTGACTTATTTTGTTCTTATATTGGATAATGTGTGAATGGTTGAATCATCGACCTTATCATACGGATTAACTTTGTTTGGAATTTCCATATTTGATTTATTTTGATGTTTTATATTCAGATCAATATCAAAGTTTTCAAAATCAGAAATTCAGAAAAAGTATGGATATTAAACGTTGCAGATAAAATGATATTTGTTTTTATTATCATCTTCCTCTATACAATCGTTCTCTCTTATTTATATAAGCGTCTTCAACTTCATAATCAAACTGTTCATAAGGGTAAGCCGCCAACTGAGGGAAGAGATATTCCCATTTTTTATCCTCATACATACTTAATAAATAAAATAGATATTGACCTATTGAGGACGAATAATCGCTTATCATTAAACTTTGGAAAGCAAGAATCTCTTCAGAACGTTTGGTATCAAGTATAAAATATCGAGGAATAGACCATGGTGTTAGACCGACATGGTCTAAAGCGCCTGCTTGCATATCCATTGGCAACAGAACTCCTTTGTATTCTAGGTACTCTGCTATAACATCTGCTAATTCAAAAACGGATAGCGGTCGACTATCCCCAACGTTTATAATCTGTTGTTGTGCCAGATGCCTAGCCGCTAAACCTACCTTGGCGATCAATTCTGCAGAGGTGGTATGGAATATGCTCTGCCCATTGTAGGCCAAAGGGATGAAGGGTCTTTGGTCCAGCATCCGCTTTACTAGCCACCACTCTCTAGGATGATGCGAATGTGCGCCGTAAATAGCACAAGGTCTCAAAATAGTCAACGGAATAGTTAACTCGGATAACAACTCCTGCTCTAGCGCCACTTTCCTAGTGGAGTAGGTTTGTTCGCCAGCTTCCACAGTAGGATTGGCTTCTGAAATAGGCTTGTCGAAATCAGGAAAACCATTCATAGCCGCCTCATCCAGCGTCCGCCCGTCTTTATCGCGGTATACACTAGAAGATGACAAAACGATAAGACTACTATAATCTTTCTGATGGGTTAGTAACTGCTTCGCATCTTCTCTGCCAAAAGCGATCAAATCGATTACCAAGTCAGCACCAGCGCTCATCATTTTTCTAAATAGAGCTTTATCTTTCTTATCAAAGTGTATTACCGTTGTCATATCCTCATCGATTGTATACGGTATTTCACCTCTTGAGAGCAATACGACTTCCCATCCTCCTTTGTTCAGCAGCTGATAAAAAGCATATCCTATCTGCCCTGATGCACCAATAATAATCGCCTTCATATACACCTAATGTTTAAAACGTTTCCCAAGTATCCATTCTTTAACTCTTTCTAATGTTATTGTATTTATTTATTGACTCCATCCTTGATAATATCTTTTGTCTTTCGATTTTTAAATTTACGAGTCTATATAATTTTAATACATCGCATATCTTACTCAACTATGTGCATTTTGTAATATCGGAATAGTCTTCTGTAAGCCTTATGACAATAGGTTCTACAGACGAATAGTTTGCAGAACCTATGATATAATTACCTTAAGATTATCTCAAATTTATCAGAAAGAACTGTTCTGATCTTTTCTTGTATGAGATTGATTTCCTCATTGGAGAGTGTACGCTGACCTGATCGATAGGCAATTCTATAGCTTAGTGAGGTCCTTCCCTCCTTTTTGAATTTATCTTGCAGAGTAACGTCCTCAACCAGATCAAGGCCTTCTTCACGAATGATTTCGCAGAAATTATTATATTCAGACCAGATTTCATCTCTATTTTCGATATATCCATTGACCCAGAATGATATATCCTTATAAACAGGGGGATATTTGGAGTATTCTTGGAATTGGGCAAGACCATAGTTAAATTGTTTTATAAAACGCTCGTCTGTAGTCCATAAATAGCGTATGTCCGGGATATTGCAATAAGAAAGCACAAGTCGGTCCAGACCTAATCCGAAAGCCCAACCTGTGGCTTCAATATTACAATTTTCAAGAATCTTAGGGTGAATCACACCAGCTCCCAGAACTTCCATCCAGTCTTCATTTTGATAAACCTCGATCTGTAACGAAGGCTCTGTGAATGGAAAGTAATCATCCAGAAATCGATAATCTTTACCTGGGTACAAATATTCTATTAGTCCGGATAAGGTACGTTTGAGATCCGAAAGAGCATCTGTACCTTTGGGCAATACCTTCACTACCTCCATTTGATGGAAAACGGGATAATGTGTGCGATCAATCGTATCTTTTCGATAGATGTCACCTGTAACGATAAAACACTTATGGCCTGCTTTTAATAATTCATTCTGATGTGCAGATGTCTGTGTTCTTAACACATGAGCTGGGTCTACATAATATGTATCATTGGTAGATCGCGCCGGATGATCCTGAGGGACAAGCAATTCATCAAAATTACCTTTGATACTAACAACTTCATTTAAATCGTCGAAAGATGTAAAATCGTGAAAATAACACTGAATTTTCTCTTTCAATTGACAGACTGGATGTAATTTATTCTGATGTAATTTGAGACTACGCTTTTCATTTATAGTCTTTGGGATATTATTCATATCTACTAATGTATAGGCTGCGACAGTCTGTCGCAGTACATAATATTAAAAATTCGTTAAGTAAAATCTGATGTCGATATCCGAGCGTAACGGACATATCTTTTTATCTCGGCCCTGGCGGGCCAAAAAAGAAAAAGGAAAATAGTATATGGATGCTACAATTCATTCAATATATAATGTACTACAAAGATATCCCCTTTTAATATACTAAAAACTGTATATTAAAAGCAATAAATGTGCAAATTAATGGTAATTAATTTAACGGCCCGAACTATACTTTGTGATCAGGCAATAATTACTTGTTGTCAACTTTTGCTGTGATGACCGATAATGGTCGCCTTCATAATGACTAACGCTTAGAATGTTATATTTAATAATGAGATGTTATTGGAAAGACAAAGTTCTCCATAAATAGATCCTTTTTGTGTTCAGGATATATGTAAAGAGCATCATCATCGAAAGGATATTTTTCGACCTCAAGTTTTCCAGCAAAATCTGTATCCGGAACAAAAAAGAAATTGATCTCTTTCGTATGTGTTTTGACTAAAGTAGGAATTAACTCTTCTAATTTATATGACCTACTTGAAAAAATATCATAGATATTGAGGTCTTCTTCTTCAAATTCTATCAACACTAAGCAGTCTCTTTTTTCTGAATAATACAAAGAATCTTCAAACTGCAATATAAAATGATAGGTCGCTAAACAAGGATTCGGATCAAACGAAAGGGTATTTGATAGAAGTCTATGGTCTTTAGCAAATCGCTCCAGGAGATTTTTATCTTCGCTAATTTGAATAGAAAGTTTTCTCCAATCGGAACTTAGGGGTTCAAAATCTGTTAAATCTTTAAGCTTAAAACTACTTTCATCTAACCTAACAAAACCAAACTTTGGGTAAAAATCTAACACCTCTGCATTAGCAAATAGGTAGATGAATTCATATTGCCCACAGAATTGACTCATTACATGATTCATCAGATAACGCGATAGTCCCTGACCTCTAAAAGCAGGATGTGTCATCACTGCACTAATCTGTAGAACTTTATGGGACTGCCCCTGTAAAATCATTACCATAGGAGATAAAGATACATTTGCAATTACCGTATTATCCTGAACTATAAAAAATGGTATAAAAGTATTGTCCCAATACCCCATTTCATACCATGGCATATAATCTCCATCTAGACAGATACGGTATAGCTTGTTGAAACTAAGGAAATATGGCGCCATCTCCTCAAATCCGGAATAAATTTTTCTATTTGTATCCATTGTATGTTAGCAATTTTTTATTTTTTGTATCTATTCAGCTTTCTCTCCCAACGCTCTATTCTATTTAACTTCATAAAGATTTGATGTTTTATAGCTATTTGTACCTTGACCTCCAGGGAATTATTTATTCCTGTATATACATAAAGATAGCACAAGCATCCCTGTAGAGATGCTTGTGATTAGAATGAGACCTTGCCATGGACAGCCATTGTCCATTCGTCACGTGTCATCCGGCTGATATGTTCTGTACGTATGTCATTCATTAACTCATTTGCGCTAGCTTCTTCCACATGATGATGGTGGAAACCACACTTCTTCTGTGCGATCTTTGACTTGGCGTTTCCTTCATAATAGCCGGACCAGATATTTACTAATCTCAAATCTTCGAAGCCATAGCGTACCACTTCGCCGATTGCTTCAGGCATTATACCTTTACCCCAAAATGGAACACCTAGCCAATATGAAATTTCGCCTTCCGACTCGGTGATTGGAAAGTTACTTTTCTCTCCTAAAATCAAACTAATCATCCCAATAGCAATGTCGTCATCTTTAAGTGTGATTGCAAATACTCCCTCTTGCGAAAATATGTTTTTGATTACTTCACTACTTTCTTCAACACTCTTGTGGGGAGGCCAGCCAGCAATTGGCCCTACTCTCTCGTCCTTAGCATACTTGAATAAGTCTGCCGCATCAGCATCTCTGAATGGACGCAAAATCAATCTTTCTGTCTCTAAAATCATATCATTCTATTTTTAAATGTACGTGGCAAAATTACAGTCTTTATAGAATAGGGATATAGCCAAAATTTTCGTAAAATGGGTACTTTTGAAAACTAATCGCACTTACTTACCATAAATAGTCTAAATTTATGGTAAAAATAAAAAGTACCATAATGAATTACACACTGGATATTGCCTTGGGAAAAGAGAAACTAGCACTAGGAGAAAGTAATTTTTGCCAAAGTCTGGGATATCCCCTACGGCTCGGCTATACTTCCTTAATTGTATGTTTGGAAGGCACTTCGGTAGTTAGTGTTAATTTTAAGAATTATTTGCTAAAGACTAATGATATATTGGTCCTGGCTGAGGATAATATTACAGTGGTGCAACGGGTGTCCGCTGATTTCAGAGCATTCTACTGTCTTGTAGATCGAAGTTTGGCTGCAGAAGTAGCTTTTGATTTACCTAATCAACTATTCTTGTTTCTACATCAATCCCCACTTTGCAGACCTCATGGTCCGGAAGTCGCCCTATTACATGGATGGATAACGCAAATAAAACACATCAAAAATACATGTACAACACATCAGCATATTATGTTGCGGAATAGTCTACAAAATTTCTTTCTTAAAATAGCCGAAAGCGTTTCACTGACAGAAATTAATTTAGAACATCAATACAGTCGAAAGGAATTGCTATGTTGGAAGTTTTGGGATCTTATTAGCCAGCATAGTACGGAGCAGAGAAATGTCGCATTCTATGCAAATAAACTGAGCATTACTCCCTATTATCTTTCTCAGATCACTAAAGATTTTTTAAATGATTCACCAAAGGATTTGATTAACAGGCAAGTTATACTAGAAATTAAAGTACTTTTAAGGACAACCGAGCTGTCAATCAAACAAATTGCTGATCGACTTTATTTCGAGGACACATCATATTTGGCTCGCTACTTCAAAAGGCAAACAGGAATAACTTTGACAGCATTTAGAAATTAATCTAATAAACAATCGTCTTGTGTAGAATATTCTCTTACATCACATGGTGAAAAATTCGTGGACGTTCTTTGGCAACTAAGCGATTGCGGTACTTATCATGCTATGGGTGCTTTCTCCTTATCCAATATGTCCATTCTACCAGCCATAGAAATCTCACCGCAGAAGAAATTCAAAGACTGGATACATTAAGCGCCGTTTCGTTAGGTTATCCGCATGATCTGCTGAATAATGTCCGAAGTTAGATCTTCGAGCAGTATATTTAAAAAAGTGGCATTCAAAGATGTCACCTTCATATTTTGCCAAAAATGATAAATAGGAATTATTCAACAACGGCAGTTTAGCAAGATCTGTTATTTCATTCTCTCTGCTATCTAATTTTTCTAGTATTTCATGTTCTGATAGTTTATTGAACATATTGAATTATTTTATTATTATTTAGTCCCATTTTGCGTTGTTCTGGAACTATTTGTGAAAATACGAGTCTTTTTTATATGTTTTTCCTTTGATAGCTTCTACTGATATAATGGATTCAATATCTCCTGGTTTTGTAAATCCACTTGCTTATTCTACAGCGAAACCCAGGTCAACATCGGAATCTATATGTTTAGCTTCAACTTAATTAAGCCAATTATTGTGATGAAAAGACAATGCACTCTATGCAATTTAAGAGTTTTCTATCTTTTTTTATTATGGCTTTTAATATTCTTAAATCGTTAGATAAAAAGTGGAAGAAGCTTTCCTGAAATATGGAATTTTACTATATTAATCTCCATAACAAACTAGATATTTTACTTTTTTAATACAGACAATGACAGATAAGGTAATTACGGTTTCGAGTTATGGTATAGCATTACTTTCCGAAAATGTAGTAAACGCATTTTTAAAGGAAAATAAAATCAGGAGCAAAAAAATCCTAAAACTTTTTCAGGAAAATCAAACATTATATCTCGATTCACTAGCCAAAGGAGTTTGGATTCCAATTTTACCGATAGATTCAACCAAGTACAGCATTAAAATTTCAAACCTTGGCGAAGCTTTTGGGGATGAATGGGAAAAGAATGTGGAAGAACAAGGTTTCAACCTGAATGTCGAAGATAGTTTATGGATTGCCAGTATAGGTCTTCTATCCGATCTTGCTAAAGAGAGTTTTAATGCGGAAAACATTTCCTATGAAACTTTAGATGGCAATAAGCTTTATCAGGGTTTCAAGTTCCACTACCCTTCCGGAAAATACACAGTTAAGATCGAAGGCTACAGACGAACCATTGAAAAAGAATTCCCTGAGCCGAACTACGGCTATTTATTTACATTAGACCATGTTGAAGAATTTCAAGGATATAAAGATCCCCGCCAGGATGACAAGTATTTTTTTAATGTTGCGCAGATTAAATAGACTGCATTTTTCAAATTTTTAATTGACTAATATTAAATGCAAAGTGATACTTTTAAAGCGATAAAACTGACTGCAAATGAGCGGCAAGATCGAACAATTTTTTAATGCGTATTTGACCAGAGATGTAAGTTCAGTTTACACCGAGGATGTTCCAAAAGAAATGATGGCATCCGAGGTAAACGAAGATGGCTGGTATGAATGGAAACTTATCCCCGGATCATTGACTGATGATGATTATAAAAAGCTCAGATCAGAATTGGGTGCTTCGTTGCCTGTTAGCTTTATTGAATGGCATAAGCGTTATTTCTTTGCTGAGTGTGACTGTTCAATAGCCAGACTCCCTCACTCCTTGCCTGCCCAACCGCTAGCGGAAATAATATTCAATCTTGACTCGTACATCGCTGAACAACTTATCCCCCTTGGCCTGATTCCGTTTGCTAGTGAAGGTAATGATGCTGGACCACTGGTATTTGATATGAGAGGCACTGTCGAAAAAAATGATTATCCGATCAGAGTCTACGACCATGAATATGATGGCGAGCTCGACGGACTGAGCGATATTATCTTTTCGTCATTCAACAAGATGTTGGCATGCTTAACTCATTTCCTAAACGAAACTAATACAAGAAAACATTTTGAAGTAATCGCTGACTTTTATACTATCGACCCAGACGGTGCTGGGTCTACTGGTCGGTCATATTGGGATGGTTGGATAGAAATGGGCCGGGCCAACTTTGAAGAATTTGGATATTAAAGCAGAATCCAGCAAATGAAACTGTAAAAAAATAGTAAGAAGAATATTCATCTAATTAAATCTTCACTGTGCAAACAACGATCGGAGTTCATGAACTAAAATCTAAAAATAGGAGAATGCAAATTATTAGAATAACCACGACTTCACTCTGCTGCATTTTGGCGGGCTTTATTTCTTCAGTTTTCATAAAATGGGATTGGTCATTTATCCTTATTCCGACATTAATATCATTAGCCGTATCATTAAGCAATTTTGATAGAATCAGTTTTCCCAAGAAATTGATAGGCATACTTCTACATTGGTTTTTGAGTATTGTTATCTTTATCATCACAATTGGCATCACTGTATTTATTCTTTCTCCAATGGGAATGCATGCGATGTATATTGGTTCGGCTTTAGCTGCCATACTATTTGCACTTATTACAAATATACTCCTTCCTTTTCCAAAGTTCTGGCTATCAATGGTGATTATATTTGGACTATCTTTACTGGTATGGCCGATATCAGATTATATTCACGCCCATCCAACATTTAAATTCGCAGCATTAAATGGGCGTGAGAATATCATCACTATATGGTGCTCACTTGTTGGCTTTGGAGTTGCATTGGGCATTCACCGCCGGAAGTACAATTCCGATGTCAACGCATGACTGCAATAAATTGACTAATTTTAGAAAAAGTCTTAGTATATGTCTGATTTCATAGCGCAGCTTCAATATAGAACAACAAAAGAAGGAGGAAGAAAGACACCTGCTTTCTCTAAGTATAGACCTCAGATCAAATTTGATTTTGACGAAATGCAAACGTCAGGTGAACAAACATTTATCGATAAAGATACAGTGTATCCCGGAGAGCAAGTCAAAGCAACGATCCGGATACTTGGTGTCATATATTTTAAAGGAAGACTAGCCGAAGGTATGTCATTTGAATTTCGCGAAGGGCCACGTGTGATCGGTACAGGAAAAATCTTACAAATATTGAATGATACATTGAAAATAGATCACTGATCGAAGTGAAAGTTTATAATTTCATAACGATATAATTATATCTAAAAAACAATATGGCAAAAGTTATTGATTCTATCCAGCTATCAAACGACTGGAATGCAGATCCTGTAGCACCTGAAGTGAATCTAAAAATCTCGGATAAAAATTTGATAATGGAGATTTATCTTAATCACTATATGTTCGATAGGTTTGTCGAGGGAGACAAAGCACGTATTACTTTTGAAAATTGTTATACGTATTCTTTAAACTCTTGTAATGACGAGGGTTACTATTATGGACAATATCGGATAGATTGGAAGCAACTTGAATGGGGAGAATTCTACGAAATAATTAGCGGCTTAGATAGGAAATTGCCTGAACCGATTGTACAGTTAAGTGATGATTTAGACAACAAGAGACACTATATTTTCTTTTTTAAGGATGAAACTTTCGAGTGTCTAGCTCATAACTATAAAGTTGAATTTATCTATGTCCAAAGATAGCGTAAAAGTCAATCTTTTTCTCCACGGGTATGCAGACGGTTTTTATGCTACTTACGTTGGGAGGAACAGTGATGTGAAAATTTGTCAGCTGTTGACTGACTTTGATATTGTACTGTGGCGGAATGTTGCGGAGTATTAAAAAGAAGACAATAATGAAACGACTCATAAGTTCACCTTTGAAAATACTTGGTTTATTGACAATCCTACTCGGATTGCTGATTGTAGTTTTCACATATGGTTACCTCATTGTTTTAGCATTGATCTTTGTTGGAGTCGGATTGATGCTATACCTCATTGATTATGGGATTAAAAGATTTTCGAAGGATTGGAAATCCTTTTGGGCATTGCAATCCATTTTTACAATCCTGTATATATCTTCTGTCTTTGTGACCTATATGAAATGGCAAGGACACAATTATATCATTTTTCCGAAAAACTTTAAAGGTCAGGCAGGGATTATTTTTGGAATAGCAGGTTATCCCGAGCTGCCCAAAACAAAGTTTTGGAAAAAAACAATTGTTATGCCTGATGATGGAGTCCTAATCACTTCGACAAAAATGGAAGATATTCCAAATACTCTCCGTTATGCTTATGCCGACAGTCCTGAACCCGATAATACCAGTATCAATTGGGATCCTAACTTTGGAATAGACTGTATTGTTTGTGATAGTAGAATAGAAACTTGGCTCTTTAATACAGGCAGCGAAGGATCAGCGGTTAAGGATATTATGACTTCTTTGTGTAATGAAATAGCATCAAGGAAAAAGACAAGCGCTTACAAAAGTATAAGTTCTGCGATACAAACAGACAGCAGGGGGCCGTATCTATGGCTTAACTCAAATAGTTTGACATCGCTTCCTAACGGTCTTGAAAAATTTAACCTTTATAAGGTGATATTGTCAGGTAATAAGTTCAAAGAGGTTCCAGAACAAATTTTCCGGATTAAATCCCTTGAAGACTTGATTATGGCTGATAATCCGATAAATAAATTTCCTTGCAAAATAACACAAATAAAATACCTTAAAAGTGTTTCATTTGCAAAGACAGGGATTAAACAAGTCGACTGCGATCTTTCTCAATTGGATAGTTTGGAACGTTTTGACTTGTCAGGGAATGAACTGACACTTTTCCCAGAACTAATTAAGTCGATACCAAAGCTAACTTGGCTATCATTAAATGACAACCAGCTTTCGGATCTTTCATTTATCGATGGTAAACTAAGGAAGCTTGAAATACTCTATTTATATACCAACAAGATCAAAAACATTTCAACAGAAACAATATTTCTAGGAAATTTAAAAGAACTTTTGCTATTTGACAACGAAATAGAACGCATCCCTGATAATATTTCTGATCTTAAAAATTTAGAAAAGCTTGAAATTTGGAACAACCCCATAAAATATATTTCACCAAAAATATCTCAGTTGAAAAATTTGAAGTCAATACGGATAGATGACGATTACTTAACACAGACGGACAAGGACAACTTAAAAAAATGGCTACCAAATTGTGAAATTAATTACCAGACGAGAAATGAAAAATTGCTTGAGCTCCAAAAGTGATTTACCTGTTAAAAGAGACTGAACTGTTAATTTAATCAGATAATACATTGCTTAAACAACATCTCGGTCACTATCGTCGTACACACAGGCTTTATGCCTAACGAACTATTCAGTATTGAGATGCAAACGCATGGGGACAGATCGTGTCACACTGTGTCATGCACCAACAGTTTATCGGTCTTAATCCATGCCTTTATTGTTAGATTACAAACGTACGACAGTTTACTTTACACTACCTTTATATCGACTATTACACACTTGCCCTAATTCAATCACTTCTATCATTATATCTGCTTCCTGTTTGCTCAACTAGGAATTAACGTATCAGCAAAAATTATCGAATATCATCCTTCCATTTTAGTCCGCCGCGCTGGATCATATCTATGTATTTTTTTTCATGATCGTCTCCACTTCTGTTTCAAAGAAAATTCGTGCGGTTGTCTTTCGTTTAAATATTCTATAAAAGTCCAATAATTTCATTCAAGCGCTTTTAGTTAGTTATTTTCATATTTGATATTATCGATAATAAACTCTTTTAAATGCTTTAAAAACGAAAGTCTCCTGGCCATTTCAGTATTGTCAAACCGAAAATAAGCNNTCAAATGGACAAGATTTACAGCCCTCGAGCAAACCCAGTGTTACCTATCTAAAAACAATTATTGATGGACTCCGGGAATCACATTGGCTGGACAATCCTACTATCTTTGATTATCTTAAGAGCAAAAGTGGTATTATAGAAAATTATACAGAAGACGAACTATGGTCTATTATTAGTGAAAAGCAGGACTAATTTATTTAAATTAGAGGCTAAATATTCAGAAAACTATATCGAGCTAAAATGAAATCAACGGAAGTATATCGAATAATCAATAAAATTATCTTTCCCGAATTAAAAAGCGCAGGGTTTAAAAAGACTAAAAGCGGAATGTTAGGCTTTTTTAAGGAACTAAAGGAACATTATCTTGTATGCTGGTTTCAGTGTTCACAAGATGGTTTTGACGCTTATGCTGGTTCTAAATTCGTCTTTGAAGTACAGATTAGCAAGACCAATGACATCGGTTCTCCTTCAGTTTTCAGAAATAGAATCCCGTTCTTTTTGACAGTGGACGATATAGTCAAAGTAACCGAACTCGAAAATAAAGTTAAAGACAAACTGCGTTTGCCTCCTAATACCCATTATATTTTTGGTATGGATGAAAATATACAGCGTTGGTATAAGAAAAAATTTGAGAAAGTTGATAACATCTACACAAATTCTAGTGATATCTGGTTTGTATATTTTGACGAAACAGATATCAATAATTGGATTGAATTCTTACAACCTGTCATAAAAAAGGTCATATCCGATTTTGAACAATCGGATTACTAAATGGACAGTTTTTTAATTTCCCGTCCGTCAAATATAATCTCCTCTAAAATTAAACAGTATTCATACTTGAATACCATTCCTTGATTTTTTTGGGATAACGATAATTTAGTTAATTACTTTTACTATGCTACATTTAATTAATTCCAGCAGGTACTATCCGACATTCTTGCTAATAATACTCTTCTCATTAAGGTTCTTAGATGTAAGGGCGCAATTGTTTAATCAGGACAGCCTGAAATTAATATCTCGGCAGTTTGCCTTTACAGAAGGGCCGGCAGTGGACAAGGTCGGGAATATCTATTTTACCGACCAGCCCA
>NZ_DLJD01000057.1:2045-4688 GCF_002484085.1 Sphingobacterium sp. UBA7625 | reverse complement strand
AATGGTCCAAATGATCTTTGGGTAGATAAGAAAGGTGGAATTTACTTTACAGACCCCTACTACCAGCGTGACTACTGGACCAGAAAAAAACCAGAGATAGAAGGGCAAAAAGTTTATTACCTCCCTTCGGGAAAAGGTAAAAAGCCAATTGTGGTGGCTGATGATGTAGCTAAGCCTAATGGTATTGTAGGAACGCCCGATGGAAAATACCTATATGTAGCAGATAGGGTGCGAAATAAAACTTACAGGTATACCATTGAATCTAGCGGTAAGCTCAGCGGACAGAGGGCAGTCATCGACCAAGGCTCTGATGGGATGACATTGGACAATCACGGAAATATTTACCTTACGGGGAAAGGTGTTTCTATCTATAGTCCAATAGGCGTACTGATAGGACATATTGACGTAAAAGAACCATGGACATCGAATGTCTGTTTTGGTGGCAAAGATCGGACTTACCTATTTATCACAGCTTCAACAGCAATTTATTGCCTCCCAATGCGTACAAAGGGAGTTGATTAAACTGTTTGCCTTCAGCAGTTGGCGTAAATGGCAATTTAGTAATCATAATATGTACACTTGCGATAATTTAATTTCTGATGGACCATTTGGTGACTTTCTTCTCAAAAGCACCAAATGGTTATCAAAAAATTGATTGTCTTAACGATTACATATTTTTCATGCCGCCCATCAAGGGATCCGTATAACTAGATCGCCCTGTTTCAATATGCCCTGCATAACGCAGCTTAAGCGTCGGTTCTTTAGGACTTGTTACTTCGACGTCATACCAGCCTTTACTTTTTGCACAATCCACTTCGAACAATTTGTGTATGCCACTCTTTAATACTTGCGATTTAAATAAACCATATGAACTGTCTGTTAACTGTAGATCTAACGCAGATGAATGCACTTGAACACAAAGGACAGGATTGCCCGAAACCACCTTTGTATAGACCTCAATTTTTGGAAAATTTGACTTATTTGCTTCAATAGAACGATAGAAACCATTAGGGCCATGAAGGGCAAATGAAACTAGATCTCCCGGTATCTTGTCAAGCTGCCAATCGAATTGCAATTGGTCACCATCTTGAACAGCAAAATTCCAGACCTTACCTTTTTCATGTCCATCATAGGGAACATAAGAAATCACAAAATAAGGAATACCTGCCCCCGCTCTAACCGTATTCAACCTTCGGTCTAGTCTAGTACTGATGGAGAAAATTGCTTCTGTACTGGCCATCTTTACCTGTAAATCATAGTGCAGCGCGCAGGCCTGCTTCCATCCATGTTCCTGCATCTGTAAATCGCTATGGTATTGACCTTTGGCCCTGATCGCAGCTAGCTTTTGACTGTCAATCTGTACAAAATCCCCTGGAAGCTTTTTGTTCCGGGCGGAGAATATCCGCTCAACATATGCATTTCTGTCCACAGGCCGTAAATCCGCCTTAGAAACTTTTTCTATCGGACGAAAAGCGGTTGTCAAATCTCCACATACCATCCTTCGCCATTGACTGATATTATCCTCCCGGACAATCTTTCCGGTTTTCTTTTTCAAAAAATGCTCCAAAAATTGAATACAGGAACTATGGTCAAATACTTCTGAATTGACCCATCCTCCTTTTGACCAAGGTGATGCAATCACCATCGGCACCCGATACCCCAGTCCAATAGGGCTCTCGAAGGTCACCGTTTGATTATTTGTCCGCTTCCTCTCCTGCTCTTGCGTTACATATTCATCCGCTGTATCTATTGCTGAAACCGCACCCTGGTCGCTATTTGAACTCAACGGAGGTACAAATGGAGGAATATGATCAAAATATCCATCGTTCTCATCATAGGTCAAGATAAATATTGTCTTTTTCCAGACTTCAGGATCTTTGGTCAGGATATCCAATGTCTCTGAAACATACCATGCACCGTACCAGGGCGATCCCGGATGATCTGAAAACCGACAGGGAGCGACCAACCAGGATACAGTAGGTAGCTTTCTTGCTTCAACATCTTTTCGAAATTGATAGAAGATATCGCCAGCAGGAACCTCAACTTCGTGCCGTCTGCCTCCCTCTGTATACGTTAGCTTATTTAATTTGTGAAAATTAGGATCATCCTGATTAGTCACAAATGCATTTCGATGGATATCTTTTTCAAACTGAGATAGTTTATCAAAATTCTCGGGAGCAAACTGGATAACATCATGTTGTAAACCTGCCAGTTCAGCTTTGACCTTATTTAGCGATTCGACTTTTTTATCGCTTTTTAATAGTCGCTGCAGTTCCTTAATCCGTTCTTTCATCCACTGATAATGCGCAAGGTGATACCTTACGCCGTACTGCTTATGAAATTCGAGATTGTTGTCTGTAAAATTGGCCAGCCAATCCTCTTCTTCACCTTTAAATCCTACAGGTATACTCAACTCATTTTGGTATACCTTCCACGAAACGCCAGCTTCCTGTAGCCGTTCTGGATAAGTCTTCCAGCTAACGTCCTTGTAGTTAATCTGTCCATTATCCACATGGGCAACAGATTCCGGTTTGCGCGGCTGTTCGCGTACGGTGCCTGTCCAAAAATAAGAACGATTGGCACTGGTACCCGTTAATGAGGAACAAAAATGTTGGTCACATACCGTAAATGCATCTGCAAAAG
>NZ_DLJD01000057.1:0-1878 GCF_002484085.1 Sphingobacterium sp. UBA7625 | reverse complement strand
GTTGATCCTTTTGGAGCTTCAATGGCCAATGCCTTTTGGATAGAGTCAGGCAACCAGTTTATAGCTGCCGTACTCCCGGCGAGCATGGCGGCCTTCTTTAAAAATGCTCTTCTTGAGTCCATTATTTTAGCCACCAGGTCTGTAAGTTAATATTATCATTTCCGCCGAACTGTGATTTGATTGCATCAGAAACATTCGCGGTATTGGTATTGTATTCATCCTGCGGATACATCCAGCGATATGCTGTCTTTACATTGGCAGCCTTACGCAAACTCGGATAGCCCGTGCGCAAATGGTCAAAATAGGCCGTATAGCCTCCTTGGTGAAAGGATCGCAGGTATTTCTGCATGAGGATACGCTCCAATTTCTGTTCGTTTGTACTAACAGCGTCGAGTTTTACCGTGTTTTGTGCCAGGTATTGAGCTGCCTGACTTTCATTGGTATAGCTACCTATATTTTTCGCATATTTCTCATAAAACTTGAACGATGCTTGCACTCCTTTGGCATAAGTTGTATTTAGATCTCCCGTAATCCAGCCTTTCAGTATTGCTTCGGCTAAAATGAATTGTATTTCTGAGCAGCCTAATAATACCAAGGGTTCTGCTGTTGGATCCTGGTAAAACCGTTCGTGGACTTTGGACAGTTTTCCTAACACCGCCTTCGCATTGACCTGTGCATAGGGCACAATCGGATCACCGCCTTCATACGCGGTAAAATCATCAATCGCTTTACCAGCTTCTTTCCCCAGGCGTGTCTGTGTGGCTACAACGAACAATCTGGGATCCTTTAGGTCCTGTAATCGTTGGATAAAGGTCGAGTCCATGTACATTCCCGAGCCATAGCCACTGGAATTAAACTCTGGATAGCGATTGCCTTCCTGATTCAAGAAGACTAATTGACCATCTTCGGTACCTCCCACATCAGTAATCCTGGGCTCGTTTGAATAGATTTTGGCAAATTCTGTTGCCAGATTAAATGGAAGATCAGCTGATTTCTTCGATAAGGTCAATAATACTTTTAGGCGAANNATTGACTAACTTATTCCAATTGGCACTATTACCTCCATAAATAATATCACCATTTATAGTGTTATTATTTTTCTTCAATAGGGCACTTGCCTCCTCCAGCTCTTTTAATATCCCTACCAAAACGTCCTTCTGTGCGTCGTACTTCGGTGTAAAAACGGCTGCGCTTTCACCTTTTGCAGCTTCTGAATAAGGAATATCGCCAAAAGTCAAGGTAAGATTATAGAAATAGTAAGCACGAAAAAATTTAGCCAGTGCCAAATAGTTTTCTGCTCCTATTTTCTCCGCCTCTTCGGTCATCTTGGTAATATTCCGGAGGAAACCATATTGTTCAAAGCTTCCACGCTGCCAGTTGTAAATCTGATTGGCGTTCTCACCATCCGTTTGTACAATCATCTTCAACGCGTACAAGGGTGAGGTTCCATGCCAAGTACGGAAAGCGTCCCATTCTACTTTAGTTAGCAGCGCCTGTGGGTGAGTTGTCGTTGCTTCATTGGGATTGATATTGACCTCGGTCAATTTCTGACAGGAGGTCATTATTGAGAGCGAAAATAATCCAAAAAATATGTGTTTATTAAATAATTTCATATGTAACTAATTATTGATTAGTGTTTGTTTTCATTGGTTTCAATGAACTCGTTACACTCGGTTTGTTTTTTAACTGCCTTATGCAATATCCAATCTGTTCCCAGCGTTTGGGTTTTTCAAACATGAATATTTCATCTTGTTATTTTTTAAAACTTAAAATCTAGTGAAAATCCGATATATCTTGTCGACGGATCCTGAAGATTCCCATCATTACCAACACCAAAATCAGGATCTATATAAGGGACTTTCTTCCACATGGCTAAAT